>JAYTBY010000001.1:0-26721 GCA_043736755.1 Planctomycetota bacterium
GACCCCGACGGTGATCTGCTCATCGCTGCGCAGGAGCATGTGATCGGTACGTCGCCGACCCAGGCGGACTCCGACAACGACGGCTTCAGTGATCTCGAGGAGTTGGCGCGAGGTTCTTCGCCGATCGAGGGGCTGAACGTTCCGACCGGCACGTTGCCGACGAGCATCGGCATGTCGGCTCACGGTGGCGCGGATGGAAACATCCATGTGCTCGCGGCGGTGTACTCGACGTTGGCGAATCCGCGCGAATTGCGGGTGAATTTTGGGGTTCAGATCGATCGGCGCATGGTCACGCTTTCGCACGAGTGGGTGGCGGCGCACAGCACGCTGCAGGTCACGACGGCGGCGAACGGTCAGTCGCTCATCCACCTGGTGGACCTCGCGCTCGATCCGGCGATGATCCTCGGCGTTGGGCACATGACGATCTTCTCGACGGTTGGCGTGGCGGGATCGGGTGCGGTTCAGTGCGCGGATACGGTTCAACTCTTGGGCGTCGATGGAGTGGTCGTCATGATCGGGCCTCCGCCGCGACCCATCAGCAATATGCAGGGTGGTGGAACGGGGCCGACTCTGCCGGGCGGCATCTACACGCCGCTCCCGCACGGCGGAGCGGGCGGTGATATCCCGGCGTCGTGGTCGCAAGGCGAGGTCTGTTTCCAGCGCTCGTCGCCGGTCGCCGTGAACGGGCCGCTCGTCACGCAGGAGGTCGTCTCGGCCAACTGCGTGAACGGTTTCGAGGGCTTCTGTCCGCCGAGCTGCACGGCTTCGGTCGGCTCGACCTATGCCACGGTCGATCCGGTCACTCTGGTCGGCGGGTAGGTCTTGGGCCGGCCCGCCGGGGCCTTCGCCACGCGCCTCACGAGTGGAGGCGTGGACGCGGACTCGTCCGGACGGGCGTCGTGAGCGTAGTTTCGTCGTTTTGGAGCCTTCGTGGACTGCGCGATCCGTCAGGCTTGGGAAGGATTTCGCAACTCGCGCCATCCCATGGAACCGTGGCCCCGCGCGCTTCGTCGATACCTTCGGGAAACGCAGTGAAGCTCGATCCGGACCGCGAACTCGTCGAAGCCTGCCAGGCGACCACGCCGACAGGACTCGAAGGCGCATTCCGGCGGCTGTACGACCAGTACAAGGATCGGGTCTACAACGTCTGCTTCCGGATCACCGGGAACGCGACGGACGCGCTAGACGCCAGCCAGGAAACGTTCGGGATCATGTTCCGGAAGATCTCGGAGTTCCGGTTCGAGTCCAAGTTCTCGAGCTGGGTCTATCGCATCGGCGTCAACGCTTCGATCGACCACAAGCGGCGTTCGGCGTCGCGCTGGTTGCCTTCCCTCGAGATCCACGGGGACGACTCGCGCGGCTCGGCGCGCGCCGAGTTGCGGGATGAGCGCACCGAGGCGCCGTTGTCGGCCGCGACGCGCCACGAGCTCGAGGCCGAAGTGCAGGCCGCGATCTCGCGGCTCTCGCCGAAGATGCGCGCGATCGTCGTGCTGCGCTACATCGAGAACCTGTCGTACGAAGAGATCGCCGAAGCGCTCCAAATCTCGCTCGGCACCGTCAAGTCCAGGCTCTCGCGCGCGCACGAGGCGCTCGATCGCGAGCTCACGCCGGTCCTCGACCGCCACTACCTCCAGTGACGGCATGAGCAACGAACATCCCTTCGACTGCGAGTCCGTTCGCTTCGCGCTGATCCAGCGCGCGGACGGTTCTCACGACGATGCGGCACTCGACGCCCACGTGGTCGGTTGTGCTGCGTGCCGACGCGAACTCGCGCGCGCCGAGCTGCGTGCGCAGCTCGTGCGGTCGCTCGAGCGCAGGCCGGCACCGGCGGCCCTCGACGGGGTCGTCGTCGCGGCGCTTCAAGCCGGTGCACGCCAAGCTCGCGCGGCCCGCGCTGTCCACGACTTGCCGATCCTCGCAGCTCCCGAGGACCTGGCCCGACGCATCCCCGGCCTCGTCGCGCCGGCGGTGCTCGACCGACTCGTCGGCGAGGACCTCGCGGATCCGTCGAAGGCGCTCGCTCGACGCTATGCCGGCCGACTCGAACGCTTGCGCGCGCCGGCGGATCTCGAGGAACGACTGGGGCGCAACGCTCGGCGAGCGCGGCCCGCCCTCGGCACCGGGATCTTGGTTCTGGCCGGCGTGCTGCTCGTCGCATCCGCTCTGGTCTTCACGGTCGTCGGACGCCAGGACAAGACGACGCGCTCGAGCGGACCCGAGCTCGTCGTCGAGCGCGTCGAATCGATCCGCGACCTCGACCCGGCTGCGGGGCAACTCCTGTCCGGTCTCATGGGCGGGTTCGTCGATGCGCAACGCCTCGCGCGGGAGGATTCGTGATCCGCGCGCCGCGATACCACGGGTTCTTCGTGGGCGTCAGCCTCGCGTTCCTCGCGGCGTGTAGCGGCGGGGAAGCCGCAGCGTCCACGGGCGCGGAGGCGGCTTCGAAGTCGGCCATCCACGCCGTGGGCTCGCCCACCGTGCCAGCGTTCGTCGCCGCGATGGTCGATGCGCCCGAGCGCGTCGCGCACGGCGGCGTGCGTCGCGTCGAATACCACCTCGATGTCGCGGGCGTTCCTGCGAGCCTGGTGTACGACGAGCGCGTGACCGCGGATGGTCAAGGCCGCTACGCGATCGAACCGATCGCCGTTGCGTCGCCGGTGATGAGCGCGCCCCAGCGCGAGCTGTTCGAGGAACTCCAGCGCGCGCGGCAAGGGTTCTTCTTCAAGTACCGCGACTTGCGTGTGCGCGGGCTCGACCTCTTCTTGCAGAACTACGTCGTGCGCGTGCTGGCGAGCGCGCCCGTCGTCGCCGGCGTCGAGTGCGTCGAGATCGAGATCACGCCGCGAAATGGCCCGGCTCGATCGTACCTGCTGGCGATCGAAGCACGATCCGGTCTCGTCCTGCGCGCGATCGAGCGCGATCTGAACGGAGCTACCGTCGCGTCGACGACGTACCTCGAGTTCACGCGCGACCCGGTGCTCGCGGGTGTCGAGTTCCACGTCGAACGCTTCCCCGGAACGCCGCTCGCGACCACCGCGCTCACGGCCGGTGCTGCGCCGGCCGAGCCGCGCGTCTTGCCGGTGGGATACCGCGCGGTCTCGAGTGAAGTGGTGCAGCTCGCGGGCACGACCTACATCCGGCGCGTGTACGGCGACGGGCTCGAAAACGTGTTCTTCCTCGAGCGCGTCGCGGCCGCGATCCCGGGGCACATGGCGACGGTGGCTGTGCCGAAGCTGACGGTTCGCATGGCGGAACTCGGATCGTTCCGGATCGCCGAGGTCGTGCGCGGAGGCGGCAGCTTCTTCCTCGTGGGAAAGATCTCCGAGGCCGACGTGCTCGAGATCCTGCGCTCGGCCCTCTGAGAGGCTGTGAAGAATTCGATCCTACAGCCTCTCAGACCCTCGTTGCGCTGCTTCCGCGGCGCGGCGCTTGTGGTTACTTCACAAGATCTGTGAGGACGTAGGCTCGATTTCCTCACCGGCACTCAGCGGAACGCCAGCACATACGCAACCCAGCCCGCGCAGTTCTGGCACGTCTTTCCGGTCTCGTCGCGGCGGTACACGCCGCTGCCCTCGTCGCCACCGTTCGACTGCTCGAAGTAGGCGCGCACGTCCTGAAATCCTGCTTCAGCGAGCAACTCCTTGACCTCGGGCATCGTCCAGAGGCGCCACTCGTACGTGAACGCGTGCTTCAACTCGCTCCCGTCACGGAACCGAAAGTGGATGAAGCACGTGTAGTCGCTCGTGCCGGGCATGTAGCGCGCCTGATCCCAGACGTAGGTGAACCCCTCTTCGATGCGGCGCTCCTCCTCCATCTCCTCGGTCGCTTCGGTTCCTCCGTAGAGGTCGAGCGCGAAGAGACCGTCTTTCGCGAGGTTCTTGTAGACGCTCTTGAAGTAGGCGCCGAGTTCCTTGCGTGTGCGGAAGATCGACCACGAGAAGTTCTGCGCGAGTCGAATGTCCGCCGGGCGGTCGCCGCGATCGCGGACGTCGCTCTGGTGCAGGGTGACGCGCTCGGCCGCCTTGCCGATCGGCTTCAGATTGCGCTCGCGCCCCCACGCGAGCGTCTTCGCATCGAGGTCGAAACCCTCGGCTGTGCGATCGTCACGACTCTTGGCCCACGTCGCGCACAAGAGCGCCGTCCCGCAGAAATCCTCGCGCATGTGCAGAGGATCGCGACCGCGCTCGCGGCGATAGTGACGGGCCACGAACGACAGGTCCGCTTCGGGAGATTGCACCGCGAGCTGGTAGAGCTCGAACGGATCCGCGGTTCGTGCCGTGTACCGCGGTTTGCGCAGGGCGGCGCGACGGCGGGACTTCTTCTGTGAGGGCGACTTCGAATCGGACATTGGACTCCCGGGAAAGGGCGGAGATCCTAGTGTCCGATCACGCCCGCGCGCGGAGGAACTCGGGACGCGCTCCCAGGAATCGTGCGCGCCACGGCTCGAAAGAAGTCAGGGGCTCGAGGCCGGCGTGGAGCGCGCCGTGAGTTCCCGAGAGCGCCTAGGCTCGCTTTCATCACACGCTCTCAGCGCGGTGCGACCGGCGGGCGACCCGCCGTCCAGGTGATCAGGACCTCGCCACCCGCGACCAGTCGCACGGCTTTCAGACCGGCATCGGTCGCGCTCGTGAGATGCTCGAAGTCGAGCGTGTCCGCTTCGTCGCTCGGCGCGTGATAGTCCGTGTGCAAGTCGTAGGACGAGAGTGTTTGCCCGATGACACCCCGCAGAACGAACGCGTAGTTGTCGGAGCGCTCGTAGAAGTGCTGATCGAGGCGCGGATCGGCCGCGATGCGGAAACCACGCTCGCGCAGCAGGGCGCCCAGGTTCGTCTTGTCGTCGCCCGTGAGCCACAGGTTGCCGCGGCCGCCGACTTTCGCGTCGGGACGACCGATCATCTCGAAGTTCAGATTCAGGACCGTGCGCTCGAGAGGTACGACGGGGGCATCGAGGTACTGCTCCGTACCGAGGAGACCGATTTCCTCACCGGTCGCAAGCAACACGATGACGTCGTGCGCGAGCTCGCCGCCGCGTCCGAGCGCGCCGGCGATCTCGAGCACCGCTGCGACGCCGGACGCGTCGTCGTCGGCGCCGTTGTAGATCGTGTCCGTGCCCTTCGCAGGTCCGTGGCCGTGCGCGATGTGGTCGTAGTGCGCGCTGATGACGACCGCGCGCTCGCGACCGTCGCGTGGCGCTTTGCCGGGGATCCGCGCGACGACGTTCGAGCTCGTCGCGTGCTCGATTTCAGCCACAATGGTGAGCGCGATGCTGGCCGGCGGCTTCCCGCGTAGACGATCGAGCGCCGGACCGTGCACGCGGACGACGCCGTCGCTGCGACGCTTGTCCGTGCTCTTCACGCGCCGGAATGTGCCCGTCGTCGAGGCGGGATCCCGCGGTCGGCCGACCTTCTTCGAGCCGGGCACGAGGATCGCGCCAAAGCCGGAGCCGTCGCCCAGGTTGGCCTCCTCGAACCACCGGCGCCGCTCGGAAGTCGAACCGTCGACGAAGAGGGCGATCTTCGAGTCCGCAGACTTCGGCAGGTCGGCCGCGGAACGCACGACGACGAGCCTCAGCTCATCCGCCGCGACCGGTCGCGCGGGTGCGTCGAAGTCGGTTCCGTGCACGAGATCGCTGCGCACGCCATCCGCCTCGACGAGGGCGAGTTGTGCCGGACCGCTCAGTCGCGTGCGCTCGAGCGGCACGGCCTGGAGGTACGAACCCTGATCTCCAGCCGGCTGCGCGCCTTGGGCGGCGAGCACCGCGGCGAGATATGCGGCGGCTCGATCGCACTCGGGAGACCCCGTGACGCGACCGCCGAGATCGTCGGACGCGAGGAAGCGCACGTGGGCTTCGACCTCCTTGCGACGCACCGCCGGAACGAGTTCGGGCAGCACGGGCGGAGTCTTAGAATCCGCAGCGCGCGTGGCGCCGTGGGAATCGCTCGCACACGCGAGCAGGAAAGCGAGGAGGAGCATGGCAGGCGTCAGCGTACGCAAGCTCCCCGAGGTCTGCTCGCCCACCGACCCAGCTCCATCGCCAGACCGACGGCAGCTTCGGACGAGCCGGCGAGTCAGCGAGTCAGCGAGTCAGCGAGTCAGCGAGTCAGCGAGTCAGCGAGTCAGGGCGACGCCACCGTCGGACGAGCCTGTGAGTCGGACCACCAACCCGTCGGACGAGCCTGTGAGTCGGACCACCAGCCAGTCGGACGAGCCTGTGAGTCGGACCACCAGCCCGTCGGACGAGACTGTGAGTGAGAACAGATGGCCCGCCGGACGAGCTTGCGAGCCGGATCACATGCCCGCCGGGCGAGCCGGCGCTTCAGACCAAGTCACGCAGCGCGCGCAGCATGTGCTCGTTCTGGCGCGGATCCGCAACCGAGATCCGCACCGCGCCGTCGACCTGACGCGGAACACTCATCACTCCCGGAGCCAGGCGGCGATTGACGCGGCGCGCGAGCTCTGTCGGGTGTTCGACCTGGAGCAGGATCCATTGCCCCACCGAGGGCAGCGGGCGCACGCCCGGGATCATGGCCAGACGCGACGTGAAACGGTCCTTTTCCTCATCGGGCATGAAGAGCCAACCTGGCCGACCCATGCGGGGTGCGGCGAGCGCGAAACACCTTGGCCGGGTGCCAAACTGGCTGCCCACCCCCCCGGTGGACGTTGAGGAACTCCAGTCTGGCGACGGGAGCCGGGCCTTGGGAACGCCGCTCCAGATCCTGGACGAAGGCGAAGTGGAGGCTCGGAGGCCCGCGCGGCCTCGACAAGTTGCACGCTATCTAGTGGTTGGAGGCCCTACAAGCGCAAGCAGCACGGTACTCCACAAGGATCGCGCAACTTCCCATATTTGGGACCGGGCCTGTTCGAACTCGCACAGCCACGAAAGCCCGTCGAGGAGCCCCATCCGACTGCCGTTCCGACCGTTCCGAGACTCGAACGGTGCCGCGATCTGTCGACGAGCGAGTCCGCTCAGAGCCCGTGTCCGCTTCACGGACTCGCGCGTCGCGCAGCGACGCCAGTCGGGTGTCGGAGTCCGAAGGCTCGCGGCCTTCACTCGCGCTCGACACTCGGACTCAGCGAATCAGGCCGTGTCGATAGCCGTCGACGAGCGTCTGTGTCTCAGCCGCCGACGAGGCACGCGAAGCCAAGGCCGCTGTGCGCCGCGCACTGCGCGAGTCGATCGTGCCGAGTTGCGCGAGGAACGCCTGGAGCGCGCTCGGCGGCACGGTGAAGTGTTTGACGCCAACGCCGACGAGGAACGGCAAGTTCGTCGGATCCGTGACGGTCACGCCGAACACTTGCAGCGGACGTGCGGCCTGCTCCGCGGCTTCGACGATGGACACGAGCGCGCGCAACACGAACGGATGCAGGGAATCGAACGTCGATGCGAGCGCGTGATTGTCGCGATCCGCCGCGAGCAAGTACTGCTGCAGCGAATCGAGTCCAACGCAAAAGAAGTCCGCTTCACGCGCGAGATCGCGCGCACCGAGCACAGCTGCCGGCGTCTCGATGATCGCGCCCAACTCGACTTGCTCTTGGAATGCGACGCCCGCGCGACGCAGCGCATAGCGTTCTTCGAAGAGGATCTCCTTCATCCGGCGCAGATCGCCGCAGTCCACGACGAACGGCACGGCGATCCGCAAGCGCGCTTCACCATCGGCAGGCAACGCACGCAACAGTGCTTGAAGTTGACGACGCAGCACGGCTTCGCGCGACAGCAAGCAGCGCACGCCAGTGCGACCGAGTGCCGGGTTCATCTCGCGCGCCTCGTGCAGGTATCCGACTTCGAGGCTCGAATCGACGTGCAAGAGTCGGAACGTCACCGTCGCGCCGCGCGCGTGCTCGACGACGGAGGCGTAGTGCGCGACGAGCGATTCGAGCGACGGTTGGTCGCGCTCGATGAGGTACATGAGCTCGGTGCGATACAGCCCGATGGCCGCGAGTCCAAGGCTCGCCGACGCATCGACTTCGGGCAAATTCCCTGCGGCGCCACTCACTTCGAGGACGGTGCCGTCGCGCGTGCGCGCCTGTCGCCGCGCCCACGCGGGGACTCCTTCCGCCGTCACCAGCGTCGCTTCTTTCTCGGCCTTCGAGCGCGAACCGTACTGAGCGCGAACGACCTCGTCGGGATCGAGTCGCACGAGTCCTTCCGTGGCGTCGAGGATAGCGAACATGCCTTCTCGCGCAGCCTCGAGCAGTCCAGCGACGCCGGTCAGCGTCGGGATGCGCATCGTGCGCGCGAGGATCGCAGCATGACTCGTGAGACCACCCTCTTCGGTCACGATGCCCAGCACGGACTCGTGTGCGAGGTTGAACATGTCCACGATCGAGAGCTCGCGCGCGACGAGCACGTACTCGGACGGCGGCGCGACGCCGGTGCCTTCGGGGCCGGAGTCCTTCTCGAGATTGCGCAGCACGCGGATCCCGACGTCGCGCAAGTCGACGGCGCGCTCGCGTAGCGTTTCACTGGCGACGAGTCGGAAGATCCGATCGAAGTCCGCGACGACCTTGCCGATCGCGGCCTCGAGGCTCATCTGCTCGTTCAGGATCAAGTTCTCGACGTCGGCGAGGAACACCGAGTCCTTCAAGTACGCGAGGTGGGTGTCGAGGATGCGCACCTGCTCGGGCGGAACGCGTCCGTGAAGTCGCACCTTCAAGGCGTCGATCTCGGCCCGCGAGTCGGACAAGGACCGGTGAAAACGGTTCAGCTCGCGCTCGACCTGTTCCAGCGGAACGCGCGTCGCCGGCGCGCGCAGGATGTCGTGGTCCTTGCGATGGACGAGGCCCAGCGCCAACCCGGTCGCAACCGGCGTCCCGCGCAGCGTCACGCCGCCCGGAGCCTTCTCCGTCGCCGCGATCGTCTCGGGCGTTCCCTCGCTCGCCGACGTCGGTTCGCTCATGCCGGCGGTATCCTACGGGCCGCGCACGACCCAGGCCACGACGCGCAATCCTCGAAAAAACCATGTCGAAACTGCTCCTTCTCGCTCTCGCCCTCTTTCCCGCGACAGGGACGCAAGTCGCGCCCGCGCGCGCGGGCGCCGCGCCGAAGTCCGAGATCAAGTGGGTCGAGATCACGCGTGTCGTGGACGGCGACACGATCCATGTCCAGGTCGACGGCAAGGTCGAGAAGCTGCGACTCCTGTGCGTGGACACCGAGGAGAAGCTCGGCAGCGGCGCAGCGAGTCCAACGAAACCGCAAACCGTGTTCGGCGAGGAATGCGCGCTGTGGGCGCAGGAGTTCTTCGCGAAGCTCGGCCAGGACGGCGCGGCGCCCAAGATCGCACTGCGCTTCCCGGTCGGTCGCGAGAGCCACCGCGATCCGTTCGGTCGCCTCTTGTGCCACGTGATCCTGCCGGACGGGACGGACTACAACCTGCTTCTGGTGAAGCTCGGCAAGAGCCCGTACTTCTCCAAGTACGGCTTCAGCGAGATCGCGCACACGGAATTCGTCGCGGCGCAGAACGAAGCGCGCGCGAAGAAAATCGGCATCTGGAACCCCACGACGAACGTGCCTAAAACGCCCGGTACTCCGAGCGCGGCGCGGCCCTACGACACGCTCCTCCCGTGGTGGGACCTGCGCGCGGAAGCCGTCCGCACTCTCACGGAGGTGCGCGCGAAGGAGGCGGGCTCGACGTTCGAGGCCGAATCGGGCGTGTCACTCGCTGCCGCTGTGAAGAAGGCCGCCAGTGTGCGCGTGTTCGGCGAGATCGATCGCGTGTTCGACGAGTCCGACGGTACGCAGACCGTCCTCTTCCGCGCGTCTGTCCGAGACGAAGCGCTGCGCGTCCGCATCCCGAAGGAAGCGGTCACGGCACACGCGGCACTGAAGCTCGCGAAGCGCAGCGAAGAGTTCCAGCAGAACTACGTCTGGTTTCGCGGCACGATCGAGCGCGAGGGCAAGGGCTACCGCGCCACTTCGACGTCGCCCGAAGCCTGGCGCGACGGCCGCGATCCGGGCTCGTGAGGCACATCGCGCTCGTTCCGCGTCACGCCTCGACGCAAAACCGCTCGCTCAGACCCGTGAAGAAATCATAGGCGACGCGGAAGCGGCGCCACCAACACCTGAGAGCACGTAGGCTCGATTTCTTCACGCGCTCTCAGCGCGGGCTTACGCCCGCAACCCAAGGCGGGTCGCTCCATCGGTCTGGAGAAAGGGGCGTGCGGCGCGAGGAAACTCGGAAGTAGTAGCTCAGTTGCAGAACGTCGCCGACAGACCGTTCGACAAGTTGAAGCCGGCGCCACCGCCCAGGACGTTGCGGTACCAGCACTGGAACTTCGCCGTCGTCCCGGCGCCCGGAGCACCCGGCGCGGTGGGGAAGTTGAAGAGGCGCGTCATGACACCACCCGCGCTGGCTTGTTGGACGCCGAGCCGGAACACCGTGCCGCTGGCGCAGCGGAATCCGTTGCCGAAGGACTGCTGGATCTCCGTGGATCCGTAGAAGAACAGTCCGTTCGTGTTCGGCGGCAAGTTGCTGCAGACCAGTGTGAAGTCGTTCGCCGCGACGCTCACCGTTCCTGTGTAGGAGATGAGCGCGGGCAGGCCCGTCGAGTTGTTCGCGACGGCGCAGTACGTGTACGGGGTGGCGCAGGCTCCGGCGAGCATGGCCGTCCAGACCTCGGTTCGTCCCTGTAGCTGGAACGCGGTCATGTTCTCCGACGCACCGATGCCGATCTCGAGCCCGGGCTGGTTGTCGATGTTGCCGAGACCAGCGATCGACCCGCCAAAGCGGTCGCCGTTCGTCGTCCCGAAGAACGTGTGCAACACGGTCCCCGTCGCGCCGTCGAACACGCGCACGAAACCCTCCTGCGCGCTGTTGAACTGATCCGCGCCGACCAGGATCTCCGACTTGCCGTCCGCGTTCAGGTCACCGGCGTCCGCGATCGCGATGCCGAAACGATCGCCCAGGCCCGAACCAGGGTGATTCCGCACGAAGGCGCCCGTGGCACCGTTGAAGAGACGTACGTAGCCGACTCCCTGGTTGAAGATGTTCGAGTCTTGCGTCGCTCCGATGAGGAGGTCGCGCACGCCGTCTCCCGTCAGGTCCGCGATCGACGCGACGGCTGCGCCGAAGATGTCGTCAGGCGCCGGAGAGGGCACGGTGTACAGCAACGCGCCCGTCGAACCGTTGTAGACACGCACGCCGACGGTCAGCGTGCTGACCACGAAGTCGGCTCGCCCGTCACCGGTCACGTCCCCCATGGTTTCTGCGTCGAGGCCGAAGCGCTGGCCGTTCGCCGAGCCGGACAGGTTGTGGAGCAACGCTCCGGTCATGCCGGAGTACACGCGCACGATGCCGCGCTGTGTGCCGCCGCCCGGCGCCTCGCGGCTGGCCGTCAACAGGTCGGATCGCCCGTCGCCGTTCACGTCGCCGAGTCCGACGACGATCGTGCCGACCCGGTCGTTGTTCACCGTGCCGTCGAACGTGAAGAGCACCGCACCGTTCACGCCGGAGTGCACCGTCATGCGACCGCGGTTGTTGCCCAGAGTCGACACCTGCGGCGCACCGATGACGATGTCGGCAAAGCCATCGCCGTTGACGTCGCCCGCGCCGTCGACCGAAGTCCCGAAGCCGTCGCCGTTCGTCGTGCCGTTCAGCGTGAAGAGCACGCCCCCGGTCAGGCCGTTGTAGACGCGCACAAAGCCCTCGCCGGGCCCGAGCACGTTGCCGTTCTCCGGGGCACCGACGACGTAGTCGGGTCGGCTGTCGTTGTTCACGTCGCCGGCGCCGCGGACCCACGACCCGAGTCGGTCGTTGGCCTTGTCGCCGAGCTTCGAGGTCAGGAGGACCTGGGCGTCGGCGGTGGCGGAGGCGAGAGCGAGGGCGAGGGAGACGCGGGCGGCGGTGCGGATCGTTTTCATGGCGAGAAGAGGGCTCTGGCCGGAGCGAGCGGTTCCGGGTCGGTGGCGGGACGCGACGGAAGTCCTTTCCGACACGCGGCCCACACCGGTAAAGCACGATCGCGGGATCGGCCTCACGTGACAGTCTATCCCCAGATTTCAGGAAGCCGCAATTCGGCCTCGATCACTTCCCGCGCGCTTGTGCGACGAGGTGCCCGGCTTCCGGGAGCAAGATTTCGCGCCACGCGAGGCCCAGAGCCTTCGGGGAGCCCGGCAAGGCCACCACGACCTTCCTCGCGATGAGTCCGGCGGTCGCGCGCGAGAGGATCGCCGCGGGCCCGATCTCGCGGAAGCTCAAGGCTCGGAACAGTTCGCCGAAGCCCGGGATCCGTTCCTCGAACAGGCGCTCCAAAGTCGGTGCCGTGACATCGCGCGGCGCGAGGCCCGTGCCTCCGGTCAGCAGCACGAGGTCCACGTCCTCGCGCGCGACCGCTTCGCGCACGACGGACTCGATCTCCGATGCGTCATCGCGACGGATCGCGCGCAGTGCGACGCGGTGCCCCGCCGCCTCGATGGCCTCGACCAGGAACGGACCGCCGCGATCGGTGGTCTCGTCGCGCGTGTCGCTGATCGTGATCACGGCGAAGGACAGCACGCGCGGCGCTTCACCTCGGTGCTTCTCGAGGCTCATCGCGAGAAGCTCGTGAAGGCTCCGCGGGCCCGGAGCGACGCGCGCGGTTCCGCGCTGCGCGACAGAAGTCTGCGAGACCGTGCGTCGGACTGCTTCACGGCCGCACAGCGTCGAAGATCGCGCGCATCCGACGCACGCGCTCGGGATCGACGGCGTTCGCGACGCGACCGTCGAACTTGAGTGCCGTGCCGACGATCGCGCCGCTCGCGTGCGCGAGGAGTGCCTCTGCGTTGCGCTCGTCGAGCCCCGATCCGACGAGGACGGGCACGCCGTGCGCGGCGCCGTGGGCTTCGCGGACGCGCTCGGGATCCGGCGGCCGACCCGTGGCCGCGCCCGAGATGATCACGCCGTCCGCCAGCGCACGCAGCACGAGATCCTCGACGGCTTCGGCGAGAGTCTCGCGCGAAAGCGGCGTGGCGTGTTTCACGTGCGCGTCGGCGAGGATCGCGACCCGAGGTGCGAGCCGCGCGCGCTCGCGCAAAGTCTCGGCCGCACGACCTTGGACGAGACCTTGGTCCGTGACGGCAGCGCCCGAATGCACGTTGATGCGCACGAAGGACGCGCCCGTCGTCGCCGCGATCGCCAGTGCCGCGCGCGCATCGTTGCGCAGGACGTTCACGCCGACGGGCACGTCGCCGGCCTGGTCGCACACGCCTCGAACGACGAGCGCCATCGCCGCGATCGTCTCAGGGAACACGCGCTCCGCATGAAACGGGACGTCCCCGAAGTTCTCGACGATCAGCGCGTCGCAGCCGTTCGTGGCCAAGGTGCGCGCGTCGGCGAGTGCGAACTCGAGCACGCGCGACAGCGGATCCGAGCTGTCGGGCCTCACGAAGAGCGGTGCCCCCGGAAGTGCCCCGAGGTGCACGACGCCGATCAGCCGCCGACGCTGCGTGTCGCCGGTCGAAGGGGCGTGGAGGAAGACCGGGCGCGGCATCGGGGAAGGGAGATGGAGCCAGAGGCGGGATTTGAACCCGCAACCTCCGCTTTACGAAAGCGGCGCACCACCGTTGTGCTACTCCGGCTCGCGAATGTCGCACGAGCCCTGACCTCTCATTCTGAATTCGGTCAGGTCCGGCCCGATCCATTCCCCACCCGAGCCACCTGTCCCTGCCTGCCGACCCACGCGGGGAAGACTGGGCCAGAACGGGCGAACACGGAGGATGGGAGCGGATCGACTCGGCGCGAGCGGGACTTGAGTCCTGCCCGCGGATCGTGACGGCGGAGAGGATAGCGCTGACGCAAAGTCCGTCGAGCCTTGGGGTGGATTTTCGCGAGTCGGGTGCGCGCACACGGTTGCGAGCCGCCCCGGTCGCGCGCGAACCGGCGAAAAACGGAGGGTGTCCGCGGTGTGCGTGCCCAGATTGGGGCGGCGCGCTCCCGGAGTCGGCAGCGCGCCGAGCGAGCTGGCCTCCTCGCTACGGTCCCGGACGCTCCTCGCGGGGCGACCGCACGACAATCGGCCGCGCCCCAAGACGCACATCGACGGGCCTGCTGGGCACGGAACTCTGCGGGGCGCACGGAGATCCGCCCGTCTTCGAAGACCGGCGCGCGCCGGCGGCCCGTCCATGCAGTCGGCCGCACGGGACTGCCGCACGGCCGACGTTTCGAATTTCACCCGTTCGCGACCGCGCGACAGCGCGCGAGCGAAACCCGGCTCGCGCGAGCTTTGGCCCGGCTCGCGCGAGCCTGGAGCCCGCCGCGCGAGCGTCGGATCAACCGCGCAATTTCTCGAGCAGCTTGGCCCGAGCAGCCGGGTCGATCTGCATGCTGCCGAGAACGCGAGCCGCGGCTTCGCGGACCGGCATCGCGGCTCCCGAGCGAACGACCGCTTCGACCTTCGCGATGTCGTCCGCGCCGAGCGCCGACGCATCGCGACCGACGACACGTGCGAGGGCGGCACCCGCCGCGGCTCGAACCGCTTCGGAGCGTGAATCGTCGGTGAGTGCCGCGAGGATCGCCGGGGCTTGCGCACCCGTGCCGCGCGCACCCAAAGCAGCCATCGCCGGGATCGCGGTCGCGTCTTCGCGCACCGTGGCGAGCGCGAGGCCGGACAACGCTGGGCCCAAGTCGTCCGCGGAGCCGAGGTGCGCGAGCGCCTCCGCCGAACGCGACGCCAGGTTGCGGGCCAACTCGCGGTCGCCGGTAAGTTCCGCGCTGAGCGCCGGCTTGGCGGCATCGAGGTCCGCCGCGCCTGTCGACGTGCCCGCGATGCGGTCGCCGTAGGTGCCAGCCGTGCCTTCCTTGTCGTTCGTGAGGACGACGACCGCCACGTTGGCCATCCGCTCGTTCCCCTTGACTTCGTCGATCACTTGCGCCGTCGTCACGTCGGCGAGCGTGTCGGCGACGAAGATGACGTCGAGCGCGGGAGCGCGGTGCAGGATCGTGAGGCCGAGGACGGAGTTGTCCGCGACGCTGGCGTGCGTGCCCATGCCGCGCAGCGCTTCGGCGACGGCGTTCGCACGCGCCGGATCGCTGTCGATGACGAGCGCGAGCCTCAAGGATTCGCGCGCCGTGGATTGTCCCAGGACGCTGACGACTTCCGCACCTGCGGGCGTGCCCGAACGCGCGGCGACTTGCGCGAGAGCGACGGCTGCTTCGGAGCGGATCGCGCCGTCATTCGAGGCCAGTGCCGAACGCAGGCCCCCCGTCGGCGTCGAAGCGAGCGGGCCGAGGACGCGGCAGAGAGCCGACGCCGTCGACGCATCACCAGCCGAAACCGACGACGTGAGGGCGAGGTCGAGCGCGTCGACTCCGGCGCCGTTCACGGCGATCAACGTCGCGCCGGCTGCATCCTTCCACGCGCTGACGTCTTGGCCCGCCGCGCCCATCGCGTCGATGCGCGTCTGGCCGTCGACGAACGCGCGCGCCAAGCCCGACAGGGCCTGCGTCGAGTTCGGATCGACGCGCAGCGCGTCGTAGAACGCGCGCTTGCTCATCTCCGAGCCGTACAGCGC
The DNA here is from genome assembly GCA_043736755.1 of Planctomycetota bacterium. Classification (GTDB taxonomy): domain Bacteria; phylum Planctomycetota; class UBA1135; order UBA1135; genus JAEUHZ01. Next base: position 15,485 of record JAYTBY010000001.1, read on the forward strand.
GCGCGGAATCGCGGTGCCGACGAGTTGGCCGTCCTTCCAGTCCCACACGACCTCGCCCGCTTCGCCGCGGACGAGCGCCGCGTCGCTGCGGCGCCAGTAGGCGTCACCGGCGGCGAGGTAGCTCGAGAGGGCCGAGCCGCTGGCGGCACCGAGACGCGTCAGCGATCCGCTCGCGGCTTCACGCACGACCGGGTCCTCGTCGGCGGCCGCCGCTTGTTGCAGCGCGGCAGTGCCGTAGGCCGAACCCAGGTTGCCGAGGACATAGGCCGCATTGCGGCGCAGAACAGCGTTGTCGCTCTTCAGCGCAACGGCTGTTGCGACGGCGGCTTCTCCGCCGAGTTGCGAGAGCGCATGCATCGCGAGCACACGACGGTCGACGTCACCCTCGTCCGCGAGGAGCGGCAGGAGATAAGGCACCGCGTAGGTGCCGTGGTCGGCGGACAGCGTGCGCGTCGCTTGACGACGCTCCGCGACGTCCTCGGACGTCGTGGCCGTCTTGACCAGGGCGAGGATCGTGTCCTTGTCGTTCGCGATGGCCTTGCGCTCGACGCGGGCGAGATCGATCAGGCGCTTCGCCACGAGCTCGAAATCGCCGCCCTCGACCAGGAGGTCGCGCCAATCGGCGTAGTCGCGGCTCGTCCAGAGCGCGTAGGCGGACTTCTGGTCGGGCGACATGGCCGCGACCTTCTTGAGCTCGGCGAGTGCCTCGGTCTTCTTGCCCCGGTGCAGGAGCTCGATCGCCGCCGCAAACGTGTCCGACATTTCGTCGGGAGCGTTGGCGAAGCTCGGCGCGAAGGCAGAGCTCGTGGCGGAGACGGCGACGACGGAGACGAACAGGCCGAAGGCGCGGCGCAGTCCGGTCATGAGGAGAGCCTCGTGCGGGTTCGAAAAAGGACGCGTGGAGGGCGCGTCGGGGGGGACGACTCGGACGCTCGCACGGGTCCGCGCGTGGCGGCGATCCGTGGGTGCGGCGATCGGAGGGGGGATGATACGGAGGCGGTGGCAGCGGTCAATGGGATCGTCCGCGGGTCTGGCCTCGGAACGCGCGCTCTATCCCGCGCTGGGCCCGCGGCAACCAACGGGAGCCAGGGAGAGTTTTCCGAGACGAGCTCCGGCACGCGCGCCCGTGGCACCGGGATGCGTGACCGGGAGACCCAGGGCGCGCGCCGAACCGAGGACAGCAAAGACGAGGGCCTCGCGGGCCTTGGGATCGATGCCGACGGCCGCCGTGGAGCGAACCGCAAGGCCTGTCCGACGGGCCAAGGCGGCCATCTGCGCCGGGTTGTGGGCTCCCCCACCGGCCACGAGGAGCTCGCGCGGCCGTTCCTTTGTGAAACGGGAGAGGTGGTGGGCGACGCAGGCCGCGACGAAATCCGTGGCGGTCGCGAGCAGGTCGTCCGGCCCGCGGCCGAGCAGGCCGCGCGCGCGTGCGCGATCCACGACCCCGTCGATCCAGTCGGCTCCGAACGTGTCACGGCCGGTGCTCTTCGGCGGCGCGCGCTCGAGAAACGGATGCCGCAGCAGTTCCTCGACGAGATCTGGATCCGACCGTCCGCGGGCGGCGCTCTGCCCATCGCGGTCGAGCGGCGCATCGAGGAATCGCCGCGCGAGTCCGTCGAGGAGCGCGTTCGCGGGGCCGGTGTCGAACGCTTGGAGCTCGCCGCTGCTCCCGAGCAGCGTCAAGTTCCCGAGGCCACCCAAGTTGAGGATCGCGGCCGGTTTCTCGACGTGGGCGAAGAGCAACACGTCGGCGAGCGGCGAGAGCGGAGCGCCTTCGCCTCCGGCAGCGACGTCGCCTTGGCGGAAGTCGCTGACGACGGCGCAACCGGCTTCGGCGGCCACGAAATCGCCGTCGCCGAGTTGGAGCGTGGCCGCGCCGCTCGCCTCGACGCCGTCGTGGTGCCACAGGGTCTGGCCGTGACTCGCGACGAGATCGAGTGCGAGTCCGTGTCGATCCGCCACGGCGCGTGCGGCGCGACCGAAGGCACGACCGAGGTCGCGATCGAGCAGCGCGATCTCACGCAAGCCGCAAGCTCGACCTTCGAGGATCGCACGCACGCGGCGGGCGACGTCGTCGGGGTACGGCTCGGTCGCGTAGCCGACGAGATTGGGTGGCGCGAGTTCGATTCCGTCAGCGCGCGCGCGTGCTCGCTGCCGCACGATCCCGACATCGATGCCGTCGGCGGAGGTGCCCGAGAGGACGCCGGCGACCAGCGCGCCTTCGGCCAGAAAACGGCGTTCGAGATCCCCCATCGCGCCGGAGAGTAGCTCGCACTCCCACGAGACGCAGCAGCGCGTTGTGGAAGTCGCAGTCGGGAAGAGAACCATGGGCTGCCTGACTCTTCGCCCAGCATTCGTGCGTATCCTCCGCACACCATGGCCCCCCGCGCCGAGCCCGAGAAACGCGTCTCCATCCTGGTCGTCGACGACGACGCCGACGTCCGGCTCGCACTCGAGATGACTCTGCAGTATCAGGGTTTCGAGGTCTGGACCGCGAAGGACGGCCTCGAGGCTTTGCGGCGGCTCGAAGCCGAAGCCCGGGTCGAGCGCCGACCGGGCGTGATCGTGACGGATCTCAAGATGCCGGGCATGGACGGGCTTGCGTTGCTCGAGAAGATCCGCTCGGGCGAGAACCCGCCGCCTGTCGTCGTCGTGTCGGGACACGGCGACGTCGCTACCGCGGTCGACGCGGTGAAGCGCGGGGCCGCGAACTTCCTCGAGAAGCCGCTCGAAGGCGATCGTGTGCTCGTGACGATCCGCGCCGCACTGCGGGAGTCGAAACTGGCGGCCGAGAACACGCGCCTGCGCAAGAAGCTCGCCGAACGACACGTACTCGTCGGAGTCGGGCCGGCGATGGAGCGCCTGCGCGCGCAAGTGGCGACGCTCGCGGGTTCCGACGCGTCGGTGTTGATCACCGGCGAGAACGGTACGGGAAAGGAGGTCGTCGCGCGCAACCTGCACGCGCTGTCCGCGCGCGCCGACGAACCGTTCGTCACCGTGAATTGCGCGGCGATTCCCGACGAACTCATCGAGTCCGAGTTGTTCGGCCACGAGAAGGGCTCGTTCACGGGCGCCTTCGAGCGACGCATCGGACACTTCGAAGCGGCCGAAGGCGGCACGCTCTTCCTGGACGAGATCGGCGACATGCCGCTCGCGGCGCAGGCGAAGGTGCTGCGCGCACTGGAGTCCCGCGAGATCGTTCGCGTCGGCGATTCGCGCGCGATTCCCGTCGACATCCGCGTCCTCTCGGCCACCAACGCGGATCTCGCTGCCGCGACGGAACAAAAGACGTTCCGCTTGGATCTCTTCTATCGCTTGAACGTCGTGCCGCTGCGCGTGCCCGCGTTGCGCGAGCGACGCGAGGACGTGCCGGCGCTCGCGACGCACTTCCTACGCGACATCGCGACACGAACGGGTCGCACGCCGCTCGCCTTGCGTGGTGACGCTCTCGAACTCCTTCAATCGCTCGATTGGCCGGGCAACGTGCGTCAGCTCAAGAACTTAATCGAGGGCGCGTCGGTGTTCGCGAACGGACCCGAATTGGCGCGCGCGGATCTCGAGCAAATCCTCGGTGCCGGACCAGCGCTCGCACCCGTGCCGGCTGCCGCGACGGTGAGCGTCGCAGGCCCGATGGCCGACGATCCGTTCCGAGCCGAGACGTTCGAGGACTTCAAGAATCGCAGCGAAATGGCCTTCATCCAGCGCAAGTTGGCCGAGAACGGCGGAAACGTGAAGCGCACCGCGGAACGACTCGGGATGCAGCGCAGTCACATGTACAAGAAGCTGGACCGTTACGGGCTGAAGTGAGTCGAGGTGAGGTCTGTCTTGACAGATTCGAGTATGTTCGAATAATTATTCGAGTATGTTCGAATCCTCCTTCCGCATGGATCGCGCCGAGTGCGCGTTGGAGCTCCGGCTGCGGCTTTCACAGCCCGCGCCGGGACGGATCCAGTTGCTCTCCGGCCCGCGACAAGTCGGGAAAACGACCCTGCTCCTCGAGATCGCCGAGGAGCTTGGTCCGAGCGCGATCTATTGGAGTGGCGACGAGCCGGGCTCGACCGCTCCCGGCGCCTTCGAACGCGCGTTCGCGGAGGCGGAGGCGGCATCGATCAGGGGTAGCACCGCTGTGCTCCTGCTCGACGAGATCACGTCGCTCCAGGGATGGGCCAGCCATCTGAAAGGAGGGTGGGATCGACTGCGCCGACGCAAACTCCGTGTGCACGTCGTGGCTACGGGATCCTCGTCCGTCGTACTCGGCGAAGGAGCGGAAGAGAGCTTGGCGGGCAGGTTCGAACGACTCGAACTCACGCACTGGACGCCCAGTTCGCTCGCCGCCAATTTTCGGATGTCGCTCGAACGCGCGTGCGAAACGACACTTCGTCACGGGACGTATCCGGGCGCAGTCGAGTATCTGAACGCGCCCGAACGTTGGGCCGCCTACGTGCGCGATGCGATCATCGAACCGGCGCTCTCGCGGGACATTCGCGACATCGGACGCGTGCGCAGGCCCGCACTCCTGCGCCAAGTCTTCCACATCGCCACGACGTCGCCGGCACAGATCGTGGCGCTCAAGAAGATGCAGGGGCGTCTCGAAGAATCCGGGTCGCTGGAGACGATCGCGAGCTACCTCGAACTCCTGGAACGCGCCTACCTCGTCGCGCACCTCGACAAGTTCTCGACGCGTACCGCGCGACAGCGCGCGGCCCCGCCCAAGCTGGTGACGTTGAACCACGCGCTGCTCGCGGTCGCGGATCCGCTTGGGGCGCCGAGCGCGGCCACGGACCCCGAACGGTTCGGACGTTGGCTCGAGAACGCAGTTCTCGCGCACGCTTGGAACCGCGGACAACGTGTGCGGTATTGGCGCGAGGAGCCGCACGAGGTCGATGCCGTCCTCGACGGTTCCTGGGGTTCGTTCGCGATCGAAGTGAAGTCCAGTCGCTACTCGAAGGCCGATCTCACGGGACTCTTCGAGTTCACCCGTCGACATCCGCGCTACCGCCCGCTCGTCGTCGGTGTCGCCGGGAATCTCACCGTTGCGGAACGACTTGGACTCCCGGTCATGCGTTGGCAGGACTTCCTGATCCACGGTCCGCCGCGGGTCGCGAGCACACCCGATGCCGTTCACGAGGCTGCACCGACCTACCGCGCGAAGATCACGAAGAAGAGCGCTACCGCACCTCGTACACCGCGCTCTCGCGCCCCACTTCGATCGCGCGCGCGTCCCGCGCGTCCTCGAGCTCGATGACGTAGCTGCCGGGCAAGAGCCGCATGGGCACCAACCCCGAAATCGGGATCCACGTGGCGGCGATCGGCAAGCCTTCGGCTGAGTGGACGTACGCGCGTTGCGAGAGCAGCGGCTGTGGACCGAAGTCCAACGCGACTGCGACGCCCTCCTCGACGACGATGTCGATCGGAGCCGTGCCGCGCACGGATTGCGGTTCGAGCTTCACCGGCTTCCCGACGAAGCGTTCGTCGGCGACGACGAGAACGTGCTGCTCCTCGGGCAGTCCGACGAACCGTGCGATGCCCTGCGGATCCGTCGAGATCACCGTCCGCTCTCCCCAGGCAAAGCGCTCGAAGCCGAGCACGGCCAACTGGATGCCAGCCGCGGAACTGCCCCCGGATCGGCGTGCGCGGACGACGAGCTCGCCCTGCTCGGCGAAACGAACTTCACCCAGGTCGACCTCGTCACCGGAACGCAGTTCCAACGCGCGATAGACCGAGCCGCGCCCGGGCGAGCTGAAGGTGAAGAGCCACGATCCCGGCGTGAATCGTGGATCCGTGCGGCAACCCTCGGGTCCCACATCGACCAGCGATCGTCCGACGCCCGCGCGCGTCGTCCCCGAGAACTGCGCGTCGCCGATACGTTCACCGGTCGTGGCATCGACGACGCAGAAGCGCACGGTCGCGCGCAACTTCTGGATCAGCGCGAGCGGCGTGCGCAGGATCACCTCCGTCACGTTCGCGTCGACGCGCGCGGAGGCGACGACGACACCGTCGAGGCTGCCGTGCACGAAACCGGGCAATTCCGTCGGGAATTCCAGGAATGCGGCCACGTCGGGGCCCGCGCTGGGCCACGGCGGTACGCCCGGAGGGGTTGTGCGCGCGCCGGGCGACAACGCATGCAGAACGGCACGACAACGTGAGCTCGGGGCGACTTCGCCCACTTCGCGCAACCGCGAGTCGACCGCGACGCGCGCCAGCACGGGTCCGAGGAGTGCGCCGGGTTCTTGGAGAGCTTCGAGGAACGGCGCCCCGGTTTCCGTCTGCCAGCGCACGCACACGGACGGCGCGGCGGCGAGGCGCAGTTCGAAGAGTTGCTCGGCCGTCTCGCCGGTCACGTCGACGGCTTGGACGAGCGGGAGCCGCCCCGGCGCGGCGGCCGTCACCGTGTGAGGTCCCGGGACGAGACCCGCGCAGCGCCAGCGGGTCACGGACGAACCCTCACGTTCCGTGGGGACGAGCCGCGCCAGCCTGTCCGCGCACTCCAACTGCCCGGCAAGGGTGAGCGCGTGTCCTTCTTCGTCGAGGAGCGCGAAGACGACGTCGACGGCCGGGAACTTCGCCGCCGCGACGCGCTCGACGAGTTCGACGCGCGGTTTGGGCGGCGCGGATTCCGTGCGCTGTGTGCCGTCGAGATCCGCGGGCATGAGCGGACCGCGCGGTTCCTCGCGCACAACGCTCGGCGCGATCGGCTCGGAGCCTGCGGGTGCCGCGCCCGTCCCGAGCGCGAGCCACGCGAGGAGTGCCAAGGCGGCGATGGCGCCGAGGAGGAGGACGATGCGCATGGGACGCGCGCATTCTGTCGCGCGGGACGAAGCGGCGCTGCGCCGAAAATGCGCGCGGCGCGCGAACCCAAGGTTCGCGCGCCGCGCTCGAGCGTCGAGTCGGGTCGCCGCGGATCAGGGGATCCGCAGGCGCATCCCCTTCTTGATCGACTCGGGCTTGTCGAGCAGATCGCGGTTCGCCTCGTAGATCTCCTTCCAGCGGTTCCCGTCGCCGAGCTCCGCCTTCGCGATCTTCCACAGGCTCTCACCGTTCGTGACGACGTGCATCTTCTTGCCCGAGGGCTGTGCCGCAGTCGCGGACGCGCTCTTGCCCCTTTTCCCGGACTTCGCGGCCGCTTCCTTGGGCGCGGAACCCTGCGCAGCCGTCGCGACCGCGGGCGCGGCGGCGACCATCGGGCGCTCCGCAGCGAAAACCGGCACGAAGACCGTCTCACCCGGCTGCACGTCCATGCGGCCTTCGTTGTGCCGCTTCAGGACATCGAGGCGTTGCCAGTCGCCGTAGTACGTGTTCGCGAGGCCGCGCCACGTGTCGCCTTCCTTCCACGTGTAGAGCTTGAGGTCGGGGAACCACGAGTCCTGCAGACCGTCGAGCTTCTTGAGCAGCGCGCCGGGCGGAAGGGTCGCCGCGACGGCGACGGGAGCCGCCACGGGTGCGACCGGAGGCTGGACCACGGTCAGCGCGGTGGCCGGCTGCCCGACGGGGAGCATTGCACCAGGCGGCGTACCCGCACCGGCCGAAACCGGCGTCGTCGGTTGGGTGAGCGGCGCCACCGACGTGTTGAGGAGCGGCGCGGCGTTCGTCGCCGGTGCAGCCGGCCCCTGAGCGACGAGGGACGCGGCCTTCTGCTTGCCGGCCTCGACGACGTTCGTCTTGTCGAGCGGATCGTCGACCGTGACGGTCACGACGAGGATCAGCGCTACGAGGAAGAGAACCGAGAGAACGATGACCTTTTCGACCTTGCCCATGGATGTCGCGCGGCGCCTGCGCAGGCCGCTGCGGTGCGGATTGGATCTGGAATCTCTGGAGCGGAAGGGCGCTGCCGGACGGCTGCGCCAACCCGTGACTTCGTAGGGGGTTGCAAGAGTCGAGTCAAAGAGAAACCACCCTTTCCCACCCCCACCCGTGGTGTGCCGAGGGGCTCCAGACGCCTCATCCCGGGGCACTTTCCGGAGGGAACTTGCGGTCCGCCAGCGACCGATCCGGACCTCGGCTCGTGCACGCGAGCGCGCGACGGCATAGAACCGCGCGCCTCGATGAGCGCCCACGTCGCACCGCTCGCAAGGCCTACCGATCGCGACGTCGACGGCGGTCCGCTGCCCTCGTGGCGTGATCCGTGGGTGCGCGCGCTTCTCGTGCTGACGCTCTGCCTGCAAGCCTTCGCGTGGACGCGTGTCGAGGGCTACCAGATCGCAGACTCGGTCGAGTTCATGGAGATCGCGCAAAGCCTCGTGCGCGGTGAAGAGCGCGTCGATGCGGGCGTGATCCGACCGATCGGTTTCTCGTTCGTCTTGCTGCCGTTCTTCGCACTCGCCGATTGGATCGGCATGCGTGATCTGCGCGCCGTCGTGTGGTGCGTGACGCTCGTCGAACTCTTGCTCGGTTGCGTGCTCGTCGTGCTCACTGCGCGCATCGCGGCACGACTCGGTGGACGTGCGTGCGGGCTCGCGGCTGGATTCCTGGTTGCTACGAATCCGGTCTTCTTGCAGTACTCGACGCAACCTGAGTCGGGCATCCCGGCCGGCTTGTGCATCGCGCTTGCGCTCGAGAAACTGCTCTTTTCGAGCGACAAAGAGCGCATTTCGACACGCAACGCGTGGATCGGAGGACTGTGGCTCGGTGCTGCATTCCTCATCGCGTACAAGACGCTGCTCGTGTCAGGGGTGCTCATCGTGTTGATCCTGATGCGCGATCGTTGGACGCGACGATCCACATGGGTCGCGGCGGGAGGGGGGCTCGTCGCAGCGCTACTTCTCCAGAGCGTGCTCGACTGGGTCATGTACGACGCCTTCGGCGCGAGCGTCTTCAACTACGTCGCGCAGAACACCGGCAACGTCGTGACGTCGGTGCTCGTGAAGCTCCACTTCTGGATCGGTGGCGGGATCGTCGGCGTCCCACTGCTGGATCAGCCGCGCAGCTGGTGGTTGGACCGCGCCGAGGAGATGTACCGGCTGCGAGCGCAGCTGACCGGCGAGGTCTGGCTCGGTCCGTCGGAGATCTCGGTGCGCGGCAAGATGAGCGCGTGGTTCTACTTCACGGAACTACCGTCGATGCTCTCGTGGCCGGCGATCGCGCTGCTAGCGCTCGGCGCGGTTTTCGCGGTCATTCGTCGCAGTTTCGCGGCCGGAATACTGGTCGTTGTGTTCGCCGCGAACGTCGCCGCGATGAGCAACAAGGGTCAGAAGGAGTTCCGACTCTGGCTTCCGTTGCTGCCCGTGCTCATGCCTGTCATCGCGTTCGGCTTCATCGCGATCGGTGATCTCGCGTTCGCACGCGCGAGCGCCGCGCGACGCATTGCAACTGGCTTCCTCTTCGCTGCGATCGGGATCTTGTCCATCCGTTCTCTGACGGAGATCGGCATGCGCGCGTTCGGCGGCTATTGGGTCGCGATGGATTGGGTCAACGCGCGCGCTGCGGAGGAACTGCCCGTTCGCGCCGAGGAGGCACGGCGCCATGGTCGTCGCGAACCAGAACACCTGCGCGTCGCCGCGGCCTACAACTGGGCGATCTTTCGTCGCGGCTCGCCCGTCGTCGACACGGTGAAACTGCCGTTCCAGCTCAACATGTGGAAGCAGTACAAGCCCGACGAGACGACGGGCTTCGTTCACGAACACGCCGAGGATCTCGCCGCACTCGAGGACGTGGACATCTTCCTCGTGCACCTGCCCATCCTTTCGGAACACCCCGAACTCATGCGCTTCGTCGCCATCCACTTCGACGTGGCGAACGCGTTCTACGACCAACGCACGTACGCCGATCTCGGACCGATTTTCGCGCTCGAGCGGCGGACCTCGAACCCACATGCGCGGCGATTCCTCGAAGAACGGCGCGGTCTCGATGCGCGCGCGTTCCAAGAAGAGCGTCAACTCCACGGTGGGATCGACTTCATCGACCCTCGAGATCCCGCCGGCGATCGGCTCGAGCTGCTCGGCGTCGAATACCAGTCCGTGACGCCGAACGGCTTCGGCTGGATCACGTACCACTGGCGGACCCCGCGCGCGATTCAGGCCGATTGGACGCTCGTCGATCGGATCACCGCGCCCGACGAACGCGCGGTGTGGGACAACGGACACCGCGCGGCCTACGGTGCGCTGCCCACGAATCGGTGGGAGCCGGGCACGATCCTGTCCGAGGGCTACTTGGTCATCCCCGCGAGCGAGCCGTACAAGGCCGGCGCCGACTTCCAACCGATGGGCGGCGCGTACCGCCGCGGCGATCTGCTCCCGGTTCGCTGCTGGATGGGCGTGCGCGAGTACGGCCCCGATCCCCTGGATGGGACACGCGCGCCGATCCTGCGCGAACTCGTCGCCGCGCGCCCTGGTGCGGCAGTTCCCGCGCGGCCCGTGGGCGCGAACGAGCTCTACGAGTCCCCGGAAGGCACGCAGTGGAGCGCCGACGGGCTCATCCGCGTGCGCGGACTCTTGATGCCCGTCCTCGACGCCGCGCGACTGCGCGACGACGGCCGCGGAATCGTGGACGGATCTCAGTCCGATCCTTGAGCGTCGCTTTGCACGCAGTTATCCTGCGGCTCCATGCGCGGAAGCATGGAATTGTGGCGGACGGGTGATCGACGCCTCGGGCTGTCCCCCCTAGCGGGGCTAGCCGCCGCCCTCGTTCCGGCTCTGGCGGCTACGGCCTTGAGCGCACTCGCGGTCACGACCTTCTGTGGCTGCGCTTCGGAAGGGTCCCGTCCCGACGATGCCAAGGCGCCGACGCAGCCGGATGCGACCAAAGCCGTCGAGCTGCGCTACCGCGCACTGACGCAGAATCTCTCGTTCGGCCTGGTCAACGAGTCCCACTCGAACCGCACCGAACTCTACTCGGAGCGCCAGCCGCTGGATCGCGCGACGACGAAGGTCAGCCCCGACGAAGTCGTGGACGCGATCGTCGAGTACTTCCGCGATGAGGGATTCTTCGAGATCGCGGTGCGCGGTGCCGCACCGGCGAGCGCGACGAAGGGTGCGAGTCAGATGCTCGAGGTCGCGTTGCCGGAAGGTCGGTATCACGCTGCGCTGCGCAAGGGCGTGTCGAAGGAGTACGCCACGACGTTCCAGACCTGCGCGAAGGCCCTGCTCGACGTCTACAACAGCACGATGCAGCTGCAGGCCGTCGAGGATGCGCCCGATTGGATCAACGGCACGCCGCGTCCGGCCACGAAGTCGAAGAAACCCGGGGGCTAGGCGCGATGCACTCCATCCCGAATCGACCGGCCGGAATCGACCCGCGCGCGG
>JAYTBY010000002.1:0-11525 GCA_043736755.1 Planctomycetota bacterium
GGAGCTCGCGGTCGGCAACGCGCGGCACATGGACGTACACGTGGCCACGGAACAGACGCACGGCCGCGGCCGGCACGGACGCGTGTGGCGGAGTCCAGCCGGAGAGGGTCTCTACGCGAGCTTCGTGCTGCTACCCGAGCGACCCTGGAACGGAGCCGCGCTCACGATCGCACTGGGACTCGCGGCGCTCGACGCCGTGAGCGCGCTCGGCCTCACGCGAGCCGCGTTGAAGTGGCCCAACGACGTCGTGGTCGATGGCGCGAAGTTGGCCGGCGTCCTGGCCGAGACGCGCGACCTCGATCCGCGTCGACCGGCCTACGTCGCTGGCGTCGGGATCGACGTCAGGCAGACGATGTTCCCGGCGGAACTCGTCGCCGAGAGGCCGGTGACGAGCCTCGCTCTGTGCGGCATCGCGGCCTCGGTCGAGGACGTGTTGCGCGCGCTCGTCCGTGCCGTCGCCGAGCGAACGGCGCGGATCGAGAGCGACATCGGGACGCTGGAGCGCGATTTCCTGCGCGCTGCGGGACTCGAGCGCGGCCGTGTGCGCGCCGAAGTCGCCGCGGGGCCGATCCTCGGCACGTTGATCGCCTTCGCGGTCGAGTCCGGACTGCGGATCCGCACCGACGCGGGAATGGAGTCCCGGTTCGCGCTCGAGCACGTGCGCGCGCTCACGAGCATCGAATGAGTGCCTGACTCGGCCGAGATCCGTGCTGGATTCGGCCGTGATCGAGGCGGCCGCTGCTAGCATCTTCGCCCCAGAACGGAGCCTATTGCCCATGCCTCGACCCGACGGACGCGCGCCCTCTGACCTCCGACCCGTCTCGTTCCAGCGCGGCTTCACGCGCGCGCCAGGCTCGGTCCTCGCGAGCTTCGGCAACACGCGAGTCCTGTGCACCGCGATGGTCCAGGACAGCGTGCCGCCGTTCCTCCAGGGACGCGGCAAGGGTTGGTTGACGGCCGAATACTCCATGCTGCCCTCGTCCACGGAATCGCGGAAGTCACGCGATCGGGTGGGCAACACCGATGGTCGATCGGTCGAGATCCAACGACTCGTCGGTCGCGCGCTGCGCGCCATCGTCGACACGACGGTCTTCGGCGAACGCACGGTGTGGGTCGATTGCGACGTGATCCAAGCCGACGGCGGCACGCGCACGTGCGCGATCACGGGCGCATGGGTCGCGCTGCACGATCTGTTCACGCGCATGGAAGAGAAGCGCCAACTGCGCTCGTGGCCGCTTAAAAGTCAGCTGGCGGCGATCTCCGTCGGCGTGTTCGAGAAGACGCCCGTCGTGGACCTCAACTACGCCGAAGACAGCAAAGCCGAGACGGACATGAACCTGGTCATGACGGGCGATGGCCGGTTCGTCGAGGTGCAGGGAGCGGCCGAGGGCGCGCCGTTCGACCGCGGGGAACTCGACCAGATGTTGGAGCTCGGCACGGCGGCGTGTCGGCGGCTCTTCGAACTCCAACTCGCGGCGTTGAAGCCGGCCTAGCGTTCCGTGCGGCTCTTGGTCGCGACCTCGAACGTCAAGAAACTCGCGGAGTTCGCGCGTCTTTTCGCGTCGCACGAATTCGAGCTCGTGACGCCGGCGATGTTCGGGGGACTGCCCGACGTCCTCGAGGACCAGCCCACGTTTCGCGGCAACGCGGCGAAGAAGGCCATGTCCGCCAGCTTGCGGTCGCGCGCGTGGGCGCTCGCCGACGATTCGGGTCTCGAGGTCGACGCGCTCGACGGAGCACCGGGCGTCCACTCCGCGCGCTTCGCCGGTGGACACGGCGATGACGCGGCGAACAACCGCTTGCTGCTCGAACGCATGGCGTACGTAGAGAACGAGGAACGCGGCGCGCGCTTCGTGTGTGCACTCGCACTCGCGCGACCCGACGGCACGATCGCGCTCGAAGTCGAGGGCACCGCACGCGGCACGATCCTGCGCGAGCCGCGCGGCACGCACGACTTCGGCTACGACCCAGTCTTCCTCTTCACGGAGCCCGGTTTCGCGCAGACGGACCGCGGGTTCGCGGAACTCGACACGGCCGAGAAGTCCGCGGTGAGCCACCGCGGTCGTGCGCTGCGGGAGCTCGCGGCACGCCTGCCTGCGGAACTTCGCGCCGCACGCGACTCGCATCCGCCGCGTTAGCGTTCAGCACGCGACCCGCAACGCCGTCTCACTCGGCATCGCGTACATCGATCCCGCCGCGATCGTCGTCTCGTGCACGGCCTCGAGTTCGTCGTCGCGCAGGACGCGCTCGACATCGCGCGCGCCGTGCGGGAGCCGGACGATCTCGCGGGCCTCGAACTCGACACGATAGAAAAGGACGACCGCTTCGAACTCCGAGAGCGACTTGGAGCGCAACCTGATCCGCTTCGGGGACAGATCCCGGCGCTCACGACCGATCCATGGATGACGGGCGACCTCATGGACGTCGTGAAGGACGCGAGTGCGGAAGCGCGAAGCCGTCGCGAGGTCCGCGTGCTCGGCATGCCAGCAGAACGCAGCATCGATGTCGCGGTCCGTGGCGGCGGGCAGGCGGACCACCCGAATCACGGCAGTCCTTTTCGCCGGCGCATTTCGAGGGCGCGTGCCTCGAGCTCGTCCGTCTTTCGCGCCCAGGACTCTGGCGTGATGACCTCGCCGGGCCCCGAGTTCACGCCTTCGAGCAGGAGTTCCTCGAGCCGAGCCACTCCCCGACGCTGCTGCTCGGCGGTGATCAACGCGCGGACGAAGTCGCCCGCCGTTCCGTAGCCGTTCGCGGTCGATGGCTCGTCGATCCAGGCGCGCTGGGATTCGGAGACCGGGATGCAGAGCAGGGAGTCTCGAGGTGCGTCGCTCCTGTTCGGATCCTGCCACCGATTGGGAAACCCCGGCAATCTCGAACGATGCGCCGATCGTGGCTCGCGGAGCGGAGGATGGCCGTGCTCGAGCCGGTTCACCGCGCGCGGGACTTCGGTGACGCCTTCGCGACCTTGCGCTTCGCGGCTGAGGGGGACTTCGGCTTCGCGGCACGAGTCGTCGCGGCACGAGTCGTCGCGGCGCGGGTCGTCGCGGCGCGGGTCGTAGCGGCGCGGGTCGTAGCTGCGCGGGTCGTCGCGGCGCGGGTCGTCGCGGACTTCGCACGTCGCTCCGGCGCGGGTGTCGTTGCGCCGTCGAGGACCTTGGCGAGCTTCTTGGGAGCGACCGCACGGTAGCTCTCGTCGATCCACGACTTCAGGAGATCGACCGGGAGCGTGTCGCCGCGTTCGTACTTCGCAGTCACCCAGTTGTGCCGGCCCATGCCGTAGCCGGAGGGTTCGCACTCCGGGCGATCCAGCGCGGTGATCGACGACGTGGGCAACTTCACCGAGAGCAGCAGCGCATCGCCACGGGTGCTGTCGCGGCCAAAGAAGAGGAAGATCTTCGGTCCGACTTTGGCGACGCGTTCGCCCCAGGGGTGGTCTTCCCATGCGCTCGGTAGGGAGAGGGCGTGGGCGAGGAGGAGTTCGGCGGTGCGGGCGAGGTTCATGGGGACGAGGGAATGTAGCCGTGCGGTGCGGGGATGGCGGGGATGGCGAGGCTTCGCGAGGTGGATCCGCGGGATGTCAGCGATCGGCCCGGACAGGTGGGTACTCCGCGAGCGCGCAGGAGATCCAGACGGAGGATTCTCGGGCGGACGCGCTCGTCACGATTGGCGCCCCTCTGCAGGCGAAGAGCACTGCGCAGGCGAAGAGCACTGCGCAGGCGACGAGCATTGCGCGGGCGAGGAGCACTGCGCGGGCTACGACCACTGCGCAGGCTACGAGCACTGCGCGGGCGAGGAGCTCTGCGCCGGCGACGAGCACTGTGGGGACGACCCTATTGCCCATGAATCGAGAGCGTCCACGACACCAACCTGCCCGCGTCGCCCGCCGCTAGATCGCGCACGCGCAAGCGCCACGCTCCGAAGATCGGCTTGCCCGCGAACGCCGTCAGCGACTGATTAGGGACCGTGATTTCCGGATACTCCGTGTTCACGTCGTCCGTCGGGCCGCCCGTGCGGTTGTGCAGCAGCACGGTCGTCTGATCGGGACCGATCAACGCGATCTCGAGATCGCCCGAGTACGGGTGCGCGACATGCACGCGCGCCTGGATCGAGGACACGCTCCCGGTCTTCGTCACGTGGAGCGTACTCGTCGCACCCGTCGCACTGTTGTCGGGAACCGCCATGTTCGGGCTCAGCGTCGCTTCGCCGTTGAACGTGATCTTCCACGCGTAGAGCTTGCCGATGTCGCCGGCCGCGAGATCCTGCACGTGTAGTCTCCAGGCTCCCGTGGTGTTGCGCGCGTTGAATACCGACAGCGGTTGGTGCGCGGCCCTCTCGATCGAGAACGAACTCGTGACGTCGTCCGCGGAACCGCCTGTCCGGTTGTGCAGGATCGCCGATGTGTTGTCCGGGGCGATCAGCGTCACGACGAGGTCGCCCGCATACGTGTGGTTGATCACCGTGGAAACAGCCACCGAAGACACGATGATCGAGTCGGCGACCAGGATCGTGCTCGTCACGCCGGTCGCGTTGCCGTCGGGCACCGGTAGATTCGGCGCGACCGAGAACGTGCGCACGATGCCCGAACTCGCGTCCCCCGATTGCACCGTCAGCGTGTAGCGCGTGTTCCGCGTGAGGCTGCCGGAGACTCCGGTCACTGTGATCGCATACGTGCCGGCGGCGACCGCGCTCGTCGTGGCCACCGTGAACTTCGAGGTGCCGCTGCCACCCGGGACCGGGTTCGTCGCGAACGAGTAGGCAACGCCGGGAATTGCCGGTCTCGCGGACAGAGTGACCGGTCCGTTGAAACCGTGGAACGGCGACAGGCGGATCGTCGAGGAGGCCGACTTCCCCGGCGTCACGACCGCGGAGGTCGGCGACGCGCTGAGGGAGAACTCCGGCGACGGCGCGACGCTCGATCCGTTGTAGACGAGGAGCGCGAAGTCTTGGTCCGTCGTGTCGCCGTTGCCCGGTACGCCGTCACCGGCGACGGTCCTCGCGCGCACGCTGATCGAGAATGAGCCGGTCGTGCCCGCCGGCAAGAACACACTCTCCAAGTTGTTGCGCGCATCCGGGCTGCCGGCGGTCGTCGAGTTCGCTCCGTTGAAGACGTTGCCGCGGTAGAGCGCCCCGTTCACCGTGACCTCGAGGTCGAGATCGTTCACGTAGGCGTTGCCGGTCGTCGCACCCGGCGCGTCCGTCCACGCGAGGACGACGCGGAATGGAGTCGACGGCGCAGCGATCGAACCCGACACGGTGTGCGTGGCGCCAGTTGCAGAGAGGACCACGGACTGGTCGACGCGCATGCGCGCCGCGGAATCGAACACGCGGCCCAGGTCCACGCGCCCCATCCCCTGACTGTTCGACCACAGCGAGTCGTTCGCACCAGCACCGCTCAGGTACGCGGCACCCGCGACGAGAACCACTTTCTGCATCGCTGGACTCGGCGAGCCGAATCCGTGGTTCGTGAACCACTGGCGCACGAGCGCGCACGCCCCGGCAACAGCAGGCGTCGAGTGGCTCGTGCCCGACGACCATGCATACAACGTCTGTCCACTGGGGAAGTACGAGTCGCACACGCCAGACCCGTCGTAGAGAACAGCACGGCTCGCTGCTCCTTGCACGTGCGTGCCCGGCGCGAGGATCTCGGGCTTCTTGCGCCCGTCACGCGTCGGTCCGCGCGAGCTGAACGTCGCGACGTCTTTCGCGTTGTCGGCGTCGGCGTTCTCATAGCCACAACCATCGGTGCCCGTCGGGCGCCAGTTCTCTCCGGCACCGACTGTGATGATGTTCTTCGCGGTGCCAGGAGGTCGAACCGTCGACGCACCAGAACCATCGTTTCCGGCTGCGAAAACGATCGTCAGCTCCTGGTTGCCCGCGATGCTCGCCACTGCGTCGCGCACCGCGCGGTCGTGAGCCTGCGAGTCCGTGTTGTAGATCGTGCCGCTCGTCGATCCCCAGGAGTTGCTCGAGACGCGCGCACCAGCCGCATACGCCGCGCCGAGCCTCGTCGCCGTCGGGGAATCGAATACGCCGACGCCCGCGTTGTTGAAGACCTTCGTGTTGCCGAGCTTCACCCATGGCGCGAGGCCGAGACCGTACTGATAGCCGGCCAGGTCCTCGTACGCCGTTCCCGTCGACGCGTTGTGGCCGCCGACGATCGACGCGTTGAGGTTGCCGTGTCCCCCACGACCATCGGCCAGTGCGTCGCCGCTGTAGTTGTGATTGAAAACGAGGCGGCTCGCGCCGCTGGCCGTGCCGCCGACACGGAACTCGACGTTCACGTCCGTCGTGCTGCCGCGATCCACGCCGTCATCGACGACGTCGACGACGAAGTCGAACGGATTCGACGAGCCGGGGAAGCCCTTGTTCGCGAGCCACGCGAGGTACGTCGCGGTGGACGCTTGCGTGCCCGTCACGTCGACGTTGCCGGCCATGATCTGGCCCTGCCTCTCGTCGAACAGGCGCATCTCGAGCACGGGTTCGATCGCAAACACACGGCTATCACGCGCGAGCTCGTGTACGTTCGCGCCGTCGAGAACAACTCGCACGTTCCACCAGGCGAGGACCTGTTCGGGCTCGGCGAGTGACTCGATCGCACGCGCCTGGATGCGCCGCGCGAACGCCTCCCCTTCCGCGTCGGCCACGACCTGCACGATGACCGAATAGGCCTCGTCCTCGATCGTGTCGCGCAGTACTGGGCGCAACTTGAAGGCCGGCTCGTACGCACGGACGGCCAGCACGAAGGCGCGCTCGAGGAGCCCGTGGACGAGCGCGTCCGCCTCCGGTCCGCCCTTCACGACGTACGCATCGCTCGCGACGTACGACACGATGTGCGTGCCCGTCGCTCGGAGTTCATCGAGCCATTCGTCGCGCACCGGCCCCGCGAACTGAACGATTTGCAGCCGTGAATCGCCGTCCGCCATCGGTGCGGTCTCCTGCACGAGATCGCCCAGCGATCCGCCCGACACGATGCGGCCACCGAGCGCGCCATCGACGACGTAGCCATTCAGTTCGACGTGCGTGCGCTCGTCCACGATCACGGCACCGCTCGCGCGCAAGCCCTCGACGCCGCCCGTGCGACGCGCATCGGCGAGAACGAATCGGAACGATCCATAGTCCTCCACGGCGCGCACCGCGTCGAACTCGAGCAGTCGCTCGAACGCCGCTTCGTCGACGAGCACGCGGTGGATCGGTCCCGGCGCCACGTAGTCGTGCAGGGAAGGGTCAGCTGGCGACGAACCCCGTGATCCCGCGGCGAACCCTGCGGTTGCGATCAGAGATGAAACTACGAAGGACCACACCGACGAGAGACGGGGACTGCGCATCGAGGCCTCCACGGGCGAGCGAACGGTGACCGGAACGCGGCGCACGCGCGCCACCACAGGTCACGACGCTCGGAGTGATCGCCGGTCGCGGGTCGACATCGCAAAAACTCGCAGTCGGTGCGCAACTCGAGGCAGCGCAGGGATCTTCGCGCGGAGCAAGAACCGCGCGGGGCCACCGATCCACTCCGGGCCTCGGAGCGGACCGCTGCTCACTCAGGCGCGCGGTGCACGCCCGCTCATCGATCCAGATGCTTGTTCGAGCCTGTGGCCTCTGCACGCCGCGCGCGGTTCCGCGCGCCCGCTAGGGTCTCTGAATCGCGGCCGATCAGAAGCCCTTCGTCACCGTCAGGAAAGCCTGGAAGCCCTGCAGTTCGAGGTCATCGAGACCTCCGTCGAGATCGATCGTCGAGTCCGACCAGCGCGCCCCGACGCCGACCATCGTGCCGGAACCGATGGCGAACTCGATCCCACCGCGAGCGTAGAGGCCGACGCCGAACCCCGACCCCGAGTCGGATTGACCGAACGGCGTCTCCTGGTCGTAGTCCGCCCATTCGAGCAGCGGCCCGGCACTGGCCCAGATGCGTGTCTTACCGCCGAGGAACTTGCTCACGAAGGGCCCCCCGTAGAGGTCGAACAAGAACGTGTCGACGTCGACCGCCACCGCAGCCCCACCACTTCCGACGACGAACGCCGTCGCGTTGGAACGCCACGCGAGCGACATCATCCCCTCGATGCCGAAGTCGATTCCCTCCCCGCCGATTTTCCACTGGGCACCACCGCCGAGGAGCGGAAGTTGGCTCGATGAGTCACCGCCGCCATCCACATCTGTCCCGTCGTTGGTGCTCACTTCGACGTCATCGTAGAAGGTCACGCCCACGAATCCCTGCAGGACTTGTTGCCCGCGACGCCAGCGTTGAGGATTCGGCTTCGAGGCCTGCGTCGTCGAGATCGAATACGCGTCGGGCGCAAGCGACCAGTCGAAGGGGGCGAGGACCTCGGACGGCACGGGATCGAGGGTGCCGAGCAGAGCGACGGTCAACGAGGAGAGCAGCATGAGGGTGTCCTTTCGATCGAGGTGAACAGTGAGAGGCGGGCGCGCTCAACTACATGAGTCCGTGGAACTCGTGTGCGCTTCGAGCGTGTCGTGATCGTCGTGGTGGGAGGGCTGAGCTCAGAGCCTGCGAAGAAGTCACGCGCTCCCACATCGCGCAGCGATGCAACTCGGTTCTGAGGCGCTTCGGCTCGATTTCTTCGCGGGCTCGCCGAGCGTGTGAAGAATTCACGCGCGACGCGGAAGCGGCGCACATGGTTTCTGAGAGCGTGCACGCTCGATGTCTTCACACGCTCTCGGAGTCCACACGTAGGGCGTACCAAGCCTAGAAGTAGCCACGCAGGTAGAGCATCAAGCCCTGGTAGCCGTACTCGAGGTCGGCTTCCAAGGGGCCGTCACCCTCGATGTGACCATCGACCTTGAAGCCGTTGAAGCCGATTCCCCAGCCGAAATGCTCGAACGTGTCGTGCTCGACGGTCAAGCGGAGATCACCGATGAATCCGCGATAGGCCTCGATGTCGAACTTGAGGAACTCGTAGGAGGCGTTCAGCGACCACGTGTCGCTCAGCGCATAAGCGCCGTGGAGACCGAGCAAGGGGAGCGGTGCCGCGACCTTGAAGTCCTCTTCGACCGCGAATTCCTCGTTGCTGACCCCGATGTCGATCCCCATGAGATGCGCGCCGAACGAAGCGCCGATCACGGTCCGGGTGTCGGCGACGAAGTTGTAGCGGTAGGCGAGCTTGAAGATCTGCGTGTTGAAGAATGACTGCACGGTGCCCGCGGGAATCAGGACGTCACCGAACTGAAAGTCCTCGGCGATGCCGCGCGAACCGCTGCGGCGAATGTCGTAGTAGCTGGCGTCGATGCGGTGGCGGCGATTGAAGTTGTAATGGGCATCGACTCGCGCGATCGTCGTCGAGCTGTCGATCGCGAGGAAGTCCTCGAGGTCGAGCACAGCGCCGAGCGCCTCGCCCGACACTTGCAGGTTCGTCGTGAAGTCGTCGTAGGCCGCGGCGCCAGCCGAGATCGAGAACTTCCGGTAGAGGTTCGGTGCGTAGTGCTCGCCGGTGGTCTCGTCCTGGAGCGGTTCCTCGTCATCGGCCGATCCGGGCACGAGCGCTGGGCCGACCGTGGAGATGAGCGGAGCGTACGCACCCGGCGCACTCGCGTCCGACACCGGCTGTGAGGCTGTGGTGACGGCGGTCAGGAGTACGAGGATGACGGGTGGCACGGTGACCGCGCGAACCATGGAGGGGCTCATGCGCGGAACTCTAACAGCTGCGGCTTGAATGTCGGGGAGCCGCCGGGGAGCCCGACGTCCCATCGGGATCGAGAGCCGACAGTCACCGAGGGGCGAGGCACGAGTTCCGACGCTGGCGCGCTCTGGAAGGTCCGGGAGACATCGGCGAATCGTCTGGAACGGGCGGCGCGCGCCGAGTGCTTCTGCTCATGCTGGAGTAGGCGACCCCGCGCTGAGGGGAACCGTCTCATCCACCCGGCTCCTCGACCTGGGACACGCCCCGCGAGCTGACCGGCGGAGGCGTGCCGACGACACCGCGTCACTCTTCGAGGAGCACCGCGAGTCGCGCCATCGCCCGCGCGAGGAGACTGCGCGTCGCGAGCACCGTCCGCCCCATCGCAGCCGACACTTCCTCGTGCGACATGCCTCCGATCCGCGCGAGCAAGATCACGCGGCGTTGATCGTCGGAGAGCTGCGCGAACGCGGCCTCGAGTCGCTGCAGATCCTCGCGCCCTGCCGCCTCGCGGCTCGGCGTCGCGAGGTTCGCGAGCGCCGAGTGGACGGCGCGCTCTTCGGAATCGTCGCTTTCGAGCGGCACTTCCTGGCGCGGATCGCGTCGCGCGCGATTCCAGAAGCGGCCACGATCCTTGATCTTGTTCTCGGCGCGCACGAGCAACCAGCGCCGGAAGCCGCCCTCGCCACGCGCTTCGAAACGCGGCAAGTCCTCCAGCGCCTCGCGCACGACCGACTGCGCCAGGTCGAGGCTCTCTTCGCGCGAACGCAAGCGACGACCGAGCCGCAAGCGGACGAACGCGCGCAACGCGTCCTGGTGGGACGCGAACAGCGCGTCACGCGCCGCGACATCGCCGTCCGCCGCGCGCGCGACGAGGTCGTCTTCGCTGCTCATCCATGCGAACTGTACCCGAGGGCCGCGCGGACGATACGGTGCAAGGTGTCCCCATGACCGACGAACATCACGAACTCGAGGAGCTGCTCGCGCGCGTCCTCGAGGCGTCGGATGCCGAGCGCGCGCGGATTCTCCGCGAATCCGAGGCGACGAACCCGGCCCTGGCGCGACGCGCTCGCGAGCGCATCGCCGCGCTCGAGCGACTCGGATTGGTCGACGCCGATACGGACCTGCCGCCGCCGATCGGCGCGTGGCGTCCCATCGCGCGACTCGGACGCGGCGGGATGAGCGTCGTGTGGCTCGCGGAACGCGCTGACGGCTTGCGCGCAGCGATCAAGGTGCTCGATGCGCACGGAGGCATGGCGCAGCGATCCGAAGCGAGGTTCGCGCGAGAGGTTCGGGCTTTCGAGGGCATCGTGCACCGTGCGATCCCACGTTTGCTCGACTCCGGCACGCTCGAAGGCCGGCCGTGGTACGCGATGGAGTACGCGCCCGGAACGACGGTCGCGGGACTGCTCGAGTCCTTGCGCGCGAGCACGGCACCCGGCTCGGCACCGGACGCGAGCGTCGTCGAGGACGCGCTGCGCGCAGCACTTCCACCCGTCATCCGCACGGAACTCCGCGACGCACCGCGTATCGGTCGAGCATGGATCGAACTCGCCGCACGCGCGGCACTCGACGTCGCCGAGGGACTCGCGCATCTCCATGCGCGTGGCATCGTCCACCGCGACGTGAAGCCGGGCAACGTGCTCGTGCGCCTCGATGGCCGTGCGCAACTCTTCGATCTCGGGCTCGCGCGCGTCGATGACGAACCGTCGCTCACGGACACGGGCGATTTCGCGGGAACGCCGTACTACGTCTCCCCGGAACAAGCGCGCGGTGATCGGGCTCGGGTCGATGGACGCACGGACGTTTTCGGTCTCGGCGCGACGCTGTACGAGATGCTCGTCTTGCGGCGGCCGTTCGAGGGCGGCGGGACGGCGGACGTCCTCATGCGGATCC
>JAYTBY010000003.1:0-2346 GCA_043736755.1 Planctomycetota bacterium
TCCTGCGGCTTGCCGAGCGACATGTGACAGCGCGCGAGCGTGAACGCCGCGACGATGTCTTCACCCGTCTTCGCGAGGATCGCGGCGGCCTCGGGGTACGCGCCGAGCATCCACAGGCCGAGGCCCTTGCGTCGACCTTCGTCACCGCTGCTCCCGAGCGCTGCGACGCGTTTCTGGAAACTCTCGAGCGTGTGGCGGTTGGCCCAGACCTCGGAGCGTGCGGCCTGCAAGGCGCCGAAGCTCTGGATGGGGCTCGTCGTGATGTCGAAGGGCGTCTCGAGGGTGGCGGTCATGAGCAGGTCGGTTCCCAAGCTGTGTGCAGAGCGAGAGCGCGCGGCGGAGCGCGACCCTCTCGGTCGAAGCCGCGCTCTTCCGGGTCCGGGGATGGTTCCCGAGGCCCTGCAAGCGCGCGTACGAAGCCGGAGAAGATAGGGGACCTCGCGCGCGGGCGCAAACGGAGCCCGCGGCCGTGCACGCCGGGCGCGAGTGTTTCGCCGCGCCTCACCGACGCTCGCGCAAGCCCTTCCGCCGTTTGGACTTCGAGCACGTGCCGGCCTCGCGCTTCTGCGGGTCCGCGGGGCGGGATAGAGACGCCCTGGTCATGGCGTGCATCTTCTGCAGGATCGCGGCGGGTGAGCTTCCCTCGAAGAAGCTCCACGAGGACGACCTCGTCCTGGCCATCCGCGACCTCCATCCGCTGGCGCCGACGCACGTCCTCGTCCTGCCGCGCGCGCACGTCGCGTCGTTGTGGGAGCTCGAGGACGAAACCCTCGCGGGACGGCTGCTCGCCGTCGCGGCGAAGGTGGCGCGGGCGGAGGGGCTCGAGCACGGCTGGCGCCTGATCGCGAACACGCGCGATCACGGCGGTCAGGAAGTGCCGCACCTGCATTTGCACGTCGTGGGCGGGCGACCGCTGGGTCGCATGTTGAGCGCGCCGGGCTGACGGTCGGTCCGCGCGCGGGTTCGAAACATCAGGGCGAGCGCCGGCAGCGGCGACTCGACGGGGGAACGACTTGGACAAGTTGGTCATCGAGGGCGGACATCCGCTCGAGGGTTCGGTCGAGGTGTGCGGCGCGAAGAACGCCGTGTTGCCGGTGTTGTGCGCGTCACTGCTCACGACCGAGAAGCTGCGCATCCCGAACGCGCCGAAGCTGTCGGACGTGACGACGATGCTCAAGGTGCTGGCCGACCTCGATTGCATGACGGAGCGCAACGCCGACGGCTCGGTCGAGATCCGCTCGCCCGCGAAACCCGAGAACCGCGCTGGATGGGAGAGCGTGCGCAAGATGCGCGGCTCGGTGACGGTCATGGGGCCGCTGCTCGCGCGCACGGGTCGCGCGGAAGTGTCGCTGCCGGGCGGGTGCGTCTTCGGCGTGCGACCGATCGACTTGCACTTGAAGGGACTGCAAGCGCTCGGCGCGCGCATCAAGGTCGAGCACGGCTTCGTGATCGCCGAAGCGCCGCGCGGCGGCTTGCGCGGCGCCGAGATCTACTTGCAAGGGCCGATGGGCTCGACGGTGCTCGGCACCGCGAACGTGATGATGGCCGCGACCCTCGCCAAGGGAAAGACCGTGATCCACGGCGCCGCGTGCGAGCCCGAGGTCGAGGACCTCGGTCGCTGCCTCGTGAAGATGGGCGCGAAGATCGAGGGGCTCGGTTCGCCGCGCATCGCGATCGAGGGCGTGTCCGAACTCGGCGGTTGCGAACACGCCGTGATCCCCGACCGCATCGAGGCCGCAACCTACGTGATCGCGGGTGCGATGTGCGGCGGTAAGGTGCGCGTCGAGAAGTGCAATCCCGAACACTTGGCGGCCGTGCTCGATCGCCTGTGGGAAGCGCGCGTGCCGTTCGAAGTCGGCCCCGACTGGATCGAGACGCAGCCCTATCATCCCCGCGATCCGGCGCGTCGGCCGCGCGCGACCGATGTGACGACGCACCCGCACCCGGGCTTTCCGACGGACGTGCAAGCGCAGTGGATGGCGCTGATGACGCTCGCCGACGGGATCTCGGTGATCCACGAATCGATCTACCCCGACCGCTACATGCACATCGCCGAACTCGCGCGCCTCGGCGCGAACGTGCGTCGACAAGGCACGACCGCGATCGTGCAAGGCACCGAGCGCTTGTCGGGCGCACCCGTCATGGCCAGCGACCTGCGCGCGAGCGCGGCGTTGGTCCTCGCGGGCCTCGTCGCGGAGGGGACGACCGAAGTCCACCGCGTCTACCACATCGACCGCGGCTACGAACGGATCGAGGAGCGGCTGAACGCGCTGGGCGCCGTGATCGCGCGCGTCGACGAGAAGGAAGCGGTCGAGGCCGGTTGAGGCCTCGCGGCGGGTGCGGATC
>JAYTBY010000004.1:0-2346 GCA_043736755.1 Planctomycetota bacterium
CTTCACTCCATGAAGTAGGAGTTCCGGGAGGTCATCACGCCCTTTTTCAGCTGTCGCGCGGTGCTGCCTAACCCTTCGGCCGAGCTGTGATCTTCCCCCGGAAGAGTAGACACCCAGTCCGAGGAGGAGGAAGGCTCCCTGTCCGGGTGTGCACTTTTCCGGGGGAAGATCACTCTTGATTCGGCGGACATTGGCACGCGCGCGACCACGCACGACGTTGCGTACCACCGTCGCGAGCCAGCCGCGCACGTTCGAATCATCACGCGGCGGCCGACGCAGCGCCGCGACCCACGTCTCTTGCACAACGTCCTCGGCACGGTGCTCGTCGCGCACGAGCTCGCGCGCCAGCGCACGAACCCAATCGGCGTGCGACGAGAGCTCGGCGATCTGCGCCGGCGTGTGCATCCCTCCCAGCATCCTGAGGAATGCCGCAGAGGCGGAAATCGACTCAGAGGCCCTATCAGAATGCACCGGCCCGTCGAAGGCTGCCCGAGCCGGGCTCGCTGCGTTACGCCTCCTCGGAGTATGGCGAGGCGAATACGCCTCGTCGGCGTGCCTTGCTCGCCTCGGCTCGGTTCAGCCTTCGACGAGCCGGTGCATTCTGATAGGGCCTCTCAGGAGTTTCAGCCCGAATCGAAAAGGCGGCCCGGCTCGGCCAGCGCGGTGATCGGCACGGCCTCGACCCGGTCGGCCACAGCGAAGCGTTGCGTGCCGGGATAGACGATCGCAACGCGTTCGAGGCTCAAATCAGTGAGTGCGGTGCGAATCGACCTCGTCATGCGCGGCGCATCGGTGCGCTTGCATTCGACGCCGTACAGTCGGTCGCCACGTCGCAGTAACAGATCCATCTCAGCTTCCTGATACGTGCTCCAAAACCAGGCGTCATCGTGCGGTTCCGAAGACAGCACTTGCTCGATTGCAAAGCCCTCCCAGGATGCGCCGATCTTGGGATGACTCAAGATTGCTTTCTCGGTCTCGAGTCCGAGCAACTGGTGGAGTAAGCCGCTGTCGCGCACGTACACCTTCGGCGACTTCACTTGCCGCTTGCCGATGTTCACGTGCCAAGGCTGAATCTGCCGCAGCATCAACGCGTCGGTCAAGAGATCGAGGTAGCGGCGCACGGTTGCACCGCTGACACCCATCGCTCGCGCGGGATCGGAAGCGTTCCAAACCTGACCGTGGTAGTGCGCCACCATCGTCCAGAACCGCAACAACGCGCTCGCCGGAACGCGCACGCCCCACTGTGGTAGATCGCGCTCGAGCAACGTCTGAATGAAGTCCTTGCGCCAAGCGAAGCTGTCTGCCTCGTCGTGAGCGAGCTGCGACTTTGGAAATCCACCGCGGCGCCACAGGGACTCGGCGGAGCGCGCTCCCAACTCTGCGAGCGTGAAACCTGTGATCGCGATGTGCTCGACGCGGCCCGCAAGGCTCTCCGAACTCTGACGCAGCAGTTCACCGGAAGCACTGCCGAGGACGAGGAATCGCGCCGGTGTTCCCGGACGATCGGCCAGCACGCGCAAGACGGGAAAGAGATCGGGGCGACGTTGCACTTCGTCGATCACGACCAATCCCTCGAGAGCGGACAGCGCCGTCTTGGGCTCGTCGAGTCGCGCCAGACTCGTGGGGTCTTCGAGGTCGAAGTAGTTCGGCGAACTCTGGGACAGAAGCTGACGCGCCAGTGTGGTCTTGCCGCACTGACGCGGGCCTGTGACGACAACCACGGGAGCCCGTCGGAGCCCCTGTTTCGCGCGCTCGAGGATCTGGGCTCGGACGATCATGGCGCCAGAGCCTACCATGAATATCGGATGTGTGCAGCCCGATATTCATGCGAAATTGGATAGGAGCTCCAAGCGGATGACCTCCAGCCGCGGTTGGCGGTTCGGGCCGATTCCAAAGAGGCTTGGGGCCGCGGACGAGTGGAATGGGTCCCTCGTACGTCCGTGCTGCTGCCCTGCGGAGCCTCAGAAGCCGTCTCGCGGCGGTCGGAGGCGCAGGGCTTGCGTCCCGTGGCACGGCGCCGCCAGACCGCGTGCCCTTGGATGCGCGCAGCTCACTTCCGTCACGGGCTGCCAGGCGAACTCGAGCTCGGGAGGCGCTCTGGCGGGAGCGATCACCGGCGGCGAACTGGGCAGCTCGAGGTGGCCCTAGGATCCTGCGCACGACGAGCCCGTCGGTGATCATGGCGATCAGCCGGCGCGCCCCGCCGCAGTGGGGGCAGGTCAGGACGTCGACGGCGAATACGGGGGTGCCAAGAGCTCGGCGCAACGGAGCCGACGCGTTCTGGCCGGGTTCGAGAGCGCGGCGGGGGAGTCGGGCGAGCTCGAGCACGCCGGTCGGCTCGAGCAC
>JAYTBY010000005.1:0-2345 GCA_043736755.1 Planctomycetota bacterium
TAGGCCCTTCCCCGTCAGCGCACCCAGATCATCCGCATCCCGCTCGTCATGTTGAACGTGGACGACGTGCAGAAGACCGCGGCGTTGCGATACCACGCCTGGTAGCCACGATAGCCGCCGTCTGCCGGCAGCAGACCCTTCACGGAGATCGGCGCATCGCCGGCCTCGGGGTAGATCGCGACGCCGGCCGATGCGGTCTTCGTGCCGATGCGGATCACCGTGCCGGAGATGCAGCGCAACCCGTCACCGAACGTCGTGCCGCTGTTCCCGATGCCCGTGCCTTGGAAGTAAAGGCACACCGCTGTCGGCGGTAAGCCGAACGCCGTGAGCGAGACGTTGTCCGCGTGCATCCACGGCGAGCCTTGTTGGAACAGGAAGGCTCCCGTCGTCACCGAGTTCGCGCAGCCGCGTCCGCTCGTTCCGTAGTTGGCGCACGGACACGCGCTGCCCGTTCCGTCGCCGAAGCACGTGGCCTCGACGAGAGCCGGTTCGTAGTACGCACCGACGTACACGTCGCCGACGATGCCGTACCGCGGCCAAGCGATTCCGTAGTACGGGTAGCCCTGCGAAGTCGCGTTCATGCAACCGGAGATCTGCGCGGTCACGGTGTCGGCCGTCGAGTAGTCGACGTTCACGTGCGGCTCGTTGACGAGCACCTGCGCTCCGTCCCAACTCATCGTCGTGACGTACAGGTCGCGCTCGCCCGCGAGGTAGGTCTCGGAGTAGGCCATCACGAACCGCTGTCCGTTCGTGTCCACGTCAGGCCAACTCTGGTCCTCGAAGATCGCGCCGTACTCCTGGACGGAGATGTTGATGGCACCGACCGTCGTCCCCCCGACGAGGACGCGACCCATGATGTCGAGGTCGCTGTTTTGCCGTACGAAAACCGCCATCCACGGGCGCGCTCCGACGTCGCCGTCGAGCAGACTCGAGGCCGAGGGTTGAGTGTCCGCCGCACCGGTCGTGTCGATGGCGAAGGGCGTGGTCGCGATCACGCCGTCCCAATCGATCTGTGCGCCGAAGATGTCGCCGTTCGGAGAATTGCGCACCCACACCACGTTCCAGCGCTGCGTCGCGAAGGGCAAATGTCCGTCCGTCTTGGAGATCGCCGCGAACGAGTCGTTCGCGAAGCTGTTCTCGATCGGCACGGTGCCCGCGCCGAGCGGTGTCCCGTTCCAGTCGAGTAGTCGGCCGTGGATGTCGCTGTCGTTCGCGCCGAAAATGCGCGTCCACACGACGAAGAAGTACGTCGGGCCGAGGAGCGCCGGATCACCGCCGATGTCGGGGCTGTGCACCGTGTAACCCGCGTTGGCTTGCACGACGACTTGCGCGAGTTGGTTGGTGGTGTGCGCGTAGTGTGCACGCGCCTGGATGCTCCACGTCGTCGCGGCGACTCCCGACACGGTGACGTACGTGTCGTGCAGAGCGTTATAGGCGATGCGCGGCTTGTACCAGCTGGCGCTCGTGTAATCGACCCACATGCCCGTGCCGACGACGGGCTGGCCGTAGTACACGTCTTGCGCCCAGACGTCGATGTCCGTCGCGCTGTAGTAGTACTGGTAAGCGGCGCACCACGTGCCGGCGACACTCGAGTTCGCGATGTCGGGATCTCCCGACTGATTCGCGCCCGTCTCCCATCCGTACGTCGAGTACACGGGGTCGATCACGAGGGGATAGCGCGCATCGGCGCTGAAATCAGCCGGCAAATCGATCTCGATGTGGCCCGCCTCGACGCGCGTCGCGAGGTCTAGGCGACGACCTGTTGCGTCGATCGCGACTGCGCTGCTGATGCGCACGCCACCGTGCGGACCGTCGAACTCGAGTCCCTGTGCGGCCGCGCGCGCCGTGAGTTCTGTCTCGAAAGCCATCCGCACCTCGACGTCACCCGTGGGACGCGTGTCGAAGACGAATGTCTGCTCGGCCGACTCGAGGCCCATGTGCCACACTTCGCGCACGGCCCCGCGATCGAGCGTCACGACTTCGCCCTGACGCGTGAGTCCGTTCTGCTCGAGCGCGATCTCGTTTCCGTCGATCGCGATGGACGCGAGTTCGATCGCGAGCGGGTAGTTGTGCGGCGCGCGCGAACCGAGGGCCGGGATGTACGTCGCGCCGGCTTCGTCGAAGCGCGCCTTGTACGTGCGACCGCGCACCCACAGCGCTCCGTCGCCGGGTTCGTCGAAGCGCACGTGCGAGAAGTCGGGCGTGAAGCCCGCGGTGACCTCACCGCTCGGCGCGGAGTTCTTCGCGGGCAGCGCTGTGCGCGCGGACAAGTGGGCGGGAATCTCGCGCGCAGGCGCCGCCTCGATGCTGCCGCTCGGCGCGAGGACGGACGTCTTCACGTCGGG
>JAYTBY010000006.1:0-5117 GCA_043736755.1 Planctomycetota bacterium
CGCCTGCTGGACGAGATCGGCGAGCGCGCGATGTTCGGCAGTGGCGAGGACGCGATCGCGGCCGCGGTGCAGGACTTCGTGGCGCGCGTGCTCGCGACCGAGGACATTCCGCTCAACGCGTCGGAGCGCGAACGCCTCGCCGACGAATTGACGCAGGAAACGCTGGGTCTCGGGCCGCTCGCGCCGCTGCTCGCGGATCCGGCCGTGTCCGACATCCTCGTGAACGGCTTCGATCAGGTGTACGTCGAGCGCTTTGGGCGCTTGATCAAGACGGACGTGCGCTTCCGCGACGACGAGCACGTCCAGCGCGTCATCGAACGCATCGCTGCACGCGTGGGTCGCCGCATCGACCAGGCCTCGCCGATGGTCGACGTGCGCTTGCCGGACGGCAGCCGCGTCAACGCGACGATTCCGCCGGTCAGCCTCGACGGTCCGACCATTTCGATTCGTCGGTTCGGTCGTCAGCGCCTGCGTCGCGAGGACTTGGTGCGCCTGGGCATGTTCACGCGCGAGATGCTCACGTTCCTCGAGAGCGTCGTCGTCGCGCGCAAGAACGTGCTGATCAGCGGTGGCACGGGCGCCGGCAAGTCGACGCTGCTCGGTGCGCTCGCCGAAGCGATCCCCGAGCACGAGCGCGTCGTCACGATCGAGGACACGGCCGAGCTCATCCTCGACCAAGAACACGTCGTGCGGATGGAGACACGTCCGCCGAACGTCGAGGGACGTGGCGTCATCACGGCGCGCGACCTCGTGATCAACAGCCTGCGCATGCGGCCCGATCGCATCATCGTCGGCGAGTGCCGCGGCGCGGAAGCGTTGGACATGCTCCAAGCGATGAACACCGGCCACGACGGCGGTTTGACGACGGTTCACGCGAACTCGCCGCGCGATGCGCTCAACCGACTCGAGACGATGGTCCTCATGGCCGGTCTCGATCTGCCTTCGCGCGCGATCCGCGATCAAATCGTGTCCGCGCTGCACATCGTGGTCAGCGTGCGCCGCTTCGACGACGGTGTGCGCCGCATCGATACGATCGCCGAGATTACGGGCATGGAGAGCGGCACGCCGTTGCTCCAAGACGTATTCCGTTTCCAACAGACGGGGCGCAACGGACGCAAGGTCGTCGGCGCGTTCTCGCCGACGGGGATCGTGCCGAAGATCGTTCACGAGCTGCGCGAGAAGGGGATCCAAGTCCCGCTCGAGATCTTCCAGAAGCAAGACGGAGAGGCGCGTGGGTAAGCTCCTCGGCATCGCACTCGCGATCGGCATCGCGTTCGTTTTCGCGTTGGCGTTTCGCCACACGCGACTGCAACGCATCGCGCGCGAGCGGCTCAACGAGGACGTGCACGTCAGCGTCGTGCGGCGCACCGGAGGCGGACTGACGCCGTCCTTGCGGCGTCAGCGTTGGATCCCGATCGCGGTCGGCGTCGGCGTGGCACTGCTGTGCAAGTTCGCCCTGGGGCTCGATCTCGTCTACTCGGTCGCGCTGGGCGTGATCTTGGGCGTGTGCGCGTACCTCTTCGAAGGCTGGCGTCACGCGCAGAACCAGATCAAGCTCGAGACGCAACTGGCGAACTCGCTCGATTTGATGGTCGCGTCGCTCGGCGCGGGCTCAGGTTTGATGTCGGCGATCGAAGGCGCGGCGCACGAGGCCGGGAAGCCCTTGAAGCCCGAGCTGCAAGAAACGCTCGGCCGCATCCGTTTCGGTGAGACGCCCAAGCAAGTGTTCGAGGATCTGGCCGAGCGCGTTCCGCTCGAGGCCTACCGCTTGTTCGCGTTCACGATGGCCGTGCACGGCGAGACGGGTGGCAGCTTGGCGCCGACGCTCGCGACGGTGGGTCGCACGATTCGCGACCGCATCGAGATCGGCCGGCGCATCCGCGCGCAATCGACGCAGGCGCAAGCGTCCGTCATCGGCATCGTGCTGATCACGTACTTCCTCGGCGCGATGATGTGGCGCACGAATCCCGCTGGATTCGAAGAGTTCCTGTCACACCCCGTCGGCTCGAACATCATCGCGGCAGCCATCGTGCTGCAAGCGATCGGCCTCCTGTGGATCACGCGGCTGACGCAGCTGCGCTTCTAGAAGCGATCCATGAGCACCACACTCTTCGCAGCGATCGACGTGCGCCTCCTGGCGGTCCTCGGTCTTTGGGCCCTGGCGATCGTCGGCGCGTGGGTCGTCTACTCGCGCTGGCGCGCGGCCGAGATCGCGCGTCGTCGCGCGTGGGCCGAGGACGAAGCGATCCTCGAGGCGCGCGAAGAGATCGAGGACCTCGAAGGCCAGAACTTCCTGCGCCGTTGGCTGTACCTCGCGGGATTCCGTTCGCAGGCCGCGCCGGCGATGTTCCTCGCTGCGACGGCGGTCGGGGTGGTCGCGGGGCTCGCGGTCGCACTGACGATCACGAGCAGCGGAATCGTGGCTGACGCACTGCAGGCCTCGGGCGATATCCCCGGCGGCGTGGGCGACCTGATGCGTCCGCTGCTCTACGGCGCGCCGTGGATCTTCATGACCGTGCTCGCGCTCGCGCCGCTCGCCATCGTGAGCTCAGCACGCACGCGACGCGTTCAAGAGGTGGAACAGGACATGCCGGTCACGCTCGAGATGCTCGCGACGATGAGCGAGTCGGGCCTCTCTTTCGACGGCGCGCTGAACAAGGTCATCGAGACGAGCCCGGGCAAACGCCCGCTCTTCCAGGAGATGCGCACGTTCCAGGTCGAGGGCCTGTCGGGAGTCGGTCGCGTCGAGTGCTTTCGACGACTCGCGAAGCGCATCGAGCTGCCGTCGATCAACGTGTTCACGTCGGCGCTCGTGCAAGCGGAACAAGTCGGCGCCGGGTTCACGCGCGTGCTGCGCAACCAGGCCGACGACTTGCGCAACCGCCGTCGCGAGGACGCGAACATGCTGGCGCAATCGCTGACGGTGAAGCTCGTCTTCCCGCTCGTGATCTGCTTCTTGCCCGGGATCTTCGTGTGCACGCTCGGACCGACGTTTCTCCAGTTCCTCAAGCTCGCCGAGGGCATGACGCGCGGCAGCTAAGCCCCGTTGTCCCCTCAAAAATCCTGACCCGCCGCAACGCGCGGCTGCGGACTCGATCCCGGTACGGGTGTGTCGAGCCGCGCGCGACGGGGCACGACACCGAAGACCGACACCCAAGATCCCCCCCCCCATGAACTGCCAATCACCGACGACGGAACCCGTTCACGCGGAGGTGCTGCGATGAGAATGCTCGACGCATTGAATCAGTCGGCACCGAACCAGCCCGAGAAGCGTCGCAAGAGCTCGGGCTCGACGATGTTCGTCCTCGGGGCGTGCGCGGTGCTCGGGCTCGGAGCGGCGATTCCGCTCTATGGTGCGGGGCCTCGACAAGGCACGAGCGCGCTGACCGAGTTCCAGACGAACGGCGGTTCGCGCAACGGCGGGAATCTCGTCCTCGTCGAAGGCTCGCTGGCGCGATTGAAGTTCTCGAAAGCCATCGCGACGGACCAGGTCGGCGTGAAAATGGCGAATCCCGAAGTCGCCAGTGTCGAGGGCGGGCGCGCCAGTGAATTGATCATCACGGCCAAGAAGGTCGGTCGCACGAACGTGATCGTGTGGTTCAAGGATGGCGAGCCGGAGACGTACGACATCGTCGTGAAGCGCGATCTGTCCGTTCTAGAGAATGCGCTCAAGGCCATCGCCAGCACGATTGGCGTCGAGGCCGCTGCCGATCGCAACGCACTCGTCTTGACGGGTTCCGTTCCCGACGGCGTCTCGGCCAAGCGTGCCGAGGACGCAACTCGCTCGTTCGCCGAAGCCGGTGGAGCCGACGCCAGCGGCCGTGTGATCAATCTGATCCGCGTGCAGAGCGCCGTTTCCGCGATGGAATCGACGCTGACAACGCAGATCCAGAAGCTCGGTGCGCCTGGTGTCTCCGTGTCACGAGTTCAACGCGGCACGCTCGCCGATGATGGCTCGGACGTCTTCGTCGTCTCGGGCACCGTCCCTGACTTGCGCACCCTCGACGACGTGCTCGACCTCGTGCGGGCAGCGATCGGCGACTCTGCGGGTAAGGGCTCGCGCGTCGTGAATCAGATCGCGATCACGGACCGGCCGACGTCCATCGACTCGGTGCTCGAGCGAGCGATCCACGATCACCTCGGCCACACGAAGGTCAAAGTCTCGCGCATCACGGGCGTCGACACCCAGTCCGATGGCGACATTCTCGTCTTGTCCGGCAGGGTCGGGACGCAGACGGGGCTCATTCAGACGTTGGCACTGGCGGCCAAAGTCTTCCAGCAGCAGACACTTCAGGCGCGCAAGCGCAACGGCGAAGTCGAACGCCTGATCGAGTCGCTCCCGGGTGGAGCACTACGAACCACGGAGAAGCCGCTCAAGCTCGACAACGCGGCCGACGACGTGCGCGTGCTGGCGGACGAGTCCGGCGGCCTCATCGGCAGCAAGGACTCCTCGAGCCAGACGGGATCGGCGCTCCGTTCGATCCTCTCGTCGCCTAACGGCGGCCTTGGCGGCGGCGGATCCTCGGGTCTGGGTCAGCTCCTCGAGAACCGCATCGGAATCAACTTGGCCCGAGCGAAGGCGATCGAGCTCGCCGAAGGGCGCATCCTCTCCTTCATCCAGGTCGAGGACATCCCGCAAGTTCGGATCAGCATCCGACTGTTCGAGGTCAGCCGCACCGACCTCCTGAACTGGGACTCGAACATTTCGAAGATCGGTGCTGCTGACTTCGACACGAACGGCATCAACCCCAACACGCCCCTGTTTGGTGCCGACGACACGATCGTCAACAACGCGAACGGCGATCCGATCCTCTTCGCGTCGAACACCGACATCTCGAACGTCATCTCGTTCCTCGAAGGCGGCTTCACGAACCAGATCCAGATCGGCGGCGAGCACTTCAACCTCGACGCCGTCTTCAAGGTGCTGGAAACAGAAGGCGTTGCGCGTTCGCTCGCGCACCCGACGCTCACGGTCCTTTCCGGTGAAGTCGCAGCGTTCGGCGACGGCGGCAGCGTCAGCGTCACGTCCAGTGTCACGACTTCGGTCGGCGGCGTGAACGGCGGCAGCACGGGTGTCCTCGAGTCAGTGCAGCAGTTGCCGTTCGGCATCCAGCTGG
>JAYTBY010000007.1:0-2341 GCA_043736755.1 Planctomycetota bacterium
GGAAGCGATCGGCGAGGTGCTGCATGCGCACACGAGCGAGAGCGGCTCGCGCTTCGTCGCGCGCCACGTGGATCGAGACACCATCCAGTTCGAGCGGCAGTGCCGCGTTCTCGAGCGCAGTTAGACCGGGCAGGAGATTCAGGTCCTGGAAGACGTAGCCCAACGTGCGACGGCGGAGTTCGGCCAACCCCGCGGCGTCGAGACTCGCGAGGTCGCGCCCGGCGACGAGCACGCGGCCTTCGGTCGGCCGATCGAGCGCTCCCGCGATCGCGAGCAACGTGGACTTGCCCGAACCCGAGGGCCCCATGATCGCGACGAGTTCGCCGCGCGCGACCTCGAGGCTCACGGGCCCGAGGACGCGAACCGGTCCCGTGCGGTGCGCATGGACGCGACCGACGTCGCGGATCTCGAGGACGGGTCCCGCGGCACTCATCGACCACCCCTCGCCGCGAGTCGCGCCGCGCACAAGTCGAGCCAACGGATCTGGGCCTCGGCGCCGAGGATCCACGCGTCGAGAATCAAGAGCCACGCGAGGTCGTGATCGGGATCCGCGCGCACCTTGTGGCGCGTGAACTCCTGCAAGCGCTCCATCGTCGCGGCTCGCTGCGCGGCGAGGATCGCATCGACGTCCTCACTGTCCGCGGCGATCGCGAGGAGGACCTTGATCGCGAGCTCGTCACGTTGCGGCGGGTCGCTCACGACAGGCGACGCGTACCAGCCAGCGAGTTGCGCACGCCCG
The DNA here is from genome assembly GCA_043736755.1 of Planctomycetota bacterium. Taxonomy (GTDB): domain Bacteria; phylum Planctomycetota; class UBA1135; order UBA1135; genus JAEUHZ01. The sequence goes on from JAYTBY010000007.1 coordinate 740, forward strand.
GCGTCGGTGATGCTCCAGGTCTGACGCGGGCCTTCTTCGGCGGTCCGTGGTGTGACGAGACCATCGCGTTCGAGCCGCGCGAGAGTCGTGTAGACCTGCCCGACGTTGAGGGGCCACGCGTTCGAGGTCCGCTCCTCGAAGGCCGTCTTGAGGCCGTAGCCGTGGGCGGATTCGCGGTCGAGGAGGGCGAGCAGGCTGTGGCGGACGGTCATGGGGGCCTCAGGGGGCTAGATACTCAGTGTGCATACTCAGTATTCTACCTTGGACGTCAGCGCAAGAGACTGACCCAGTTGGCTGGTGGTCGACTCGCCGCGGGCCGGCTCCTTCCGGGCTCGACGGAGAGGGGCGTTACCCCTCGACACCGGGCGCGCTGGCCGAGTCGAGCCCGGTCCGGCCAAGACCGACCGGGAAGGTCAAACGACGCGCGGTGTCGCCGTCTCCCCGAACTTCTCGCCCAACGCGCGCTGATACGCCTCGATCGTGCGCGTGTACCCGAACCCGTAGTGCGTGATCACGCGGAACAGCGAGTTCGAGATGAAGCCGTTCTCGGTGATCGTCAGCTCGCAACCGTTCGGCACCTCGCGCAGATGCCACGTCCACGTCCCGCCGAAGGACAACTTCCGCGCGTCATCCGCGATGCGCGTGACGAGCTTGCGCGGCGCGTCCCACTCCACGACTGCGAGCGGCAGCGCACCGTGCTTCGAGCGTTCGATCCATGCGGGTCGGCCGTGAACGTCGGGCAAGCGCTCGACGGAGCGCACATCGCTGCGCCAGCTGGGCAGCGCGTCGACGTCCGTGATGACGGCCCACACGACCGTGGGGGTCTGGTCGTAGCGCGCGCGCACCGAGACAGCGTGCTTGCGGGGAACGAACGCGGCGACCGAGAGCACGAGCGCGAGGAGACCGAGCAGTACAACGAGGACGATCCAGATCGTGGGCATGGAGACCGATTCGGTGAGGGGAGTCCGAGATTCGTGCGAGGAAACTAGCATCTACGGGAGCGGCGGCGACACTCGCGGTCCATCGACTCGAGGGTATCGGCCGAGCGCTGCGCGATGGCGTTCACTACTGTGAGTTGCAAGCGACCATCCAAGACCTTCTCTCGCACCTTCACTGGCCGTCATGATCACAACCTCCAACGCCCGGGGCGCGCTCGGCCTCGCCGCTTGTGCCGCCTTCGCCGCTCTCGCCACTCCGGTCGCCGATGCGTGCACACGCGCCGTCTACTTCGGGAAGGAGGGTCAGACGATCACGTGCCGCTCGATGGACTGGTCCGTCGACATGCAGAGTGAGCTGTGGATCTTTCCGCGCGGAATGGCCCGAGACGGAGCAGTCGGAGACAAGTCGCTGCGGTGGACGAGCAAGCACGGCAGCGTGATCACGTCGATCTACGACGGCGGAACCGCGGACGGCATGAACGAGAAGGGCCTAGTCGCCAACCTGCTCTACCTCGCGGAGTCGGAGTACGCGGCCGCCGACGACATGCGCCCGGGAATCACCATCACCGCGTGGGCCCAGTACGTGCTCGACAGTTTCGCCACGGTGGAGGAATGCGTCACCGAGATGCGCAAGGAAGCGTTCCGCGTCGTCGCCGTCGAATCT
>JAYTBY010000008.1:0-11500 GCA_043736755.1 Planctomycetota bacterium
GCGGCGAGAGAGAGCGGCGCTGTTCGCGCAGAGAGCGACTCGCGAATGGATGGGACCCCACGTGGGGCTCGAACTTGAACTCGGCGCGGTTAACAGCGCGAACGGCGGCATGCCGTGGGCGGACAGGCCGAGCGCGTAGAGGTGACCGGAGCGCGCGCTACAACGGAGGCTCGAACGCGAATACGGCGGGGTCAAGACGCGGCCATGTCGTGGGCGGGCGAGCGGGTGGTCGAACGTCGTCAGCCCCGCGAGCACCACCCTGGACGCCGTGCGGCTCTCGCGCCCCGATCCGGTAGCTCTCCGTTGCGGTCCAGCAGGGACGTCACCCATCCCGCTGCACGAACGCCACGATCATGGCGAACCCGCTGATCATGAGCGCGATCACTCCCATCAGCGTCCACAGAACGCGCGGACTCCGTGGTCCCTGCTCACGCGGATCGCGAGTAACCGTTTCGCGAGCCTCGCCTGGACATGGCGCCGGGCTACCGATCGGTTGACAGGTTCGCAGCTCATCGCGTGATGGATCTCGGCCGGCCGGCAGTCGCCGGACGCGACGTTCAGCGGCTCATTTGCACTTGCACGCTGGCTGCGACGAAGCGGCGTCGCTCGTCGAACTCCGCCGCGAATCGGCGTTGCCATTCGCAAGGCGTCAGCTTGGCCGGGTCTCCGCCCTCGGCCAGACGCAGCATCGCGTCGAAGAGATAGTCACGCGGGTCGATCCCGCGCGCTCGACAGGTCGCGAGCAGGCTGAAGAAGATCGCGGCGGCGCGGCCGCCCCGCTCGTTGCCGACAAACATCCAATTCTTGCGGCCGACCGCGAAGGGTCGAATCGCGCGCTCGCTGCGGTTGTTCGTCAGCTCCAGGCGACCATCGCCGACGTAGCGCACGAGGTCGTCCCAGCGATTCAGGCAATACTTGATCGCCTTCGCCAACGGACCTTGCGGCCACAATTGCGGAAGCGTCTTGTCGCACCAGGCGCGGAAGTCGTCGAGCAGTGGTGGTGCACGCTCCGAGCGCAGCTTGCACAGCTCATCGACATCGAGACCGGCTCCGAGCTTTTCCAATTCGAAGAGCTTCCCGATCTTGTCGATCGCTTCGTCCGAGAGTTTGCGTTCGCTTCCTCCCGCGTCGACGAATCCTCGGCGCGCGTGGGCCCAGCACGCGACGATCTGCACGTGCTGCGGATCGATGACCGACGGATAGACCGCGTAGCCATCGACGTGCAGGAATCCAGCGAAGTTCGCCAGCATCTCGGACGGCGAGTCCTTGCCGCGCGACTCGCTGATGTCGAAGTGGTAGTCACCGCTCTTGTTCGCGTAGAGCCACATCCATCCACCGGCAGTTTCCCCGGTGCTCGGCGCTTCTTGGAAGGTCACCGTGGTTTCGTCCGCGAAAGGCACGCCTTCCGCGAGCACCTCTTCGCGCAGCGGCTGCATCACGGGTTCGAAGCGCTCGGACGGCGCGACCATCGAGCGGCACAGGATCGAGCGCGAGAGATCGAGTCCTTCTCTTCGGTACTTCTGTTCCAGCCGGTGATACGGCATGTGATTCTGAAAGCGTTCGATCGCGGCACTGACCAGGAAGCTGTTGCCGAGCAGCGTGCGATCCAGACCGCGCGTGGGCAGCGGCGCAGTCAGCACCTTCATCTGGCACAGCCGGCAGCAGTACTTCACACGCGCGATCTCGTGAACCAGTGCCGTCTCGACGCGCTCGAGGACTTGGCTCACCTCATGACCCATCGGCTCCATCGAGCGACCGCAGCATTGACGCTGGGCTTCCTCGATATCGACTTCCATGCGGACACGGGGCAAGTGATCGGGGAACTCGGTGCGGCGCGGCGGGGACTTGCGACGCGGCGCCTTTGCGGCTGGGAGCTCGAGCGTGACTGTGCCGTGCGCACCTGTCTGATCGGCGAGGCGCTGCGCTTCTTCGCGCGGCAGCATGAAAGCGAGCATGGCTTGCGGGCCGGTCGGCAGCACTTCGCTCGCGCGCTTCTCGCTGCGCGGTCCGAAAGCCCAGCGCGACAGCAAGCGCACTTGGTGTTCGAGGGTGGCGACCTTGGCGAGCAGACTGGCGCGCTCGGTCATATCCAGTTCGCGTGCGGCGCGCTCTTTCGCAAGCAGCGCATCGACATCTCGCGGTTGTCCTTCGTCAGACGTCTTCGTCACGCGATTGAATACGCAGCTCGCGCGTGAAGGTGCGTCGAACTCTGGCCTTTTTCGTGTCGATTCCATCGAGCAACATCGCGAGCTTCACGCGATCGATCTCGAGTGTCGAACCGCATCCATCGAAGCGCTCGAACGTGCCCTGCTCGAGCCGCTTCGTCGCCATCCAGAATCCATACGAACGAGCCCACTCCGCCGGGCGCGAAGCCCGCGCTGCCGATGTCGATCGTGTAGGCCGTGCCAACCGTGATCGGCCACGTCACGGAACTTTGGAACCCGCACGCGTCGTCGTCGCACGCGATCGGCGCACCCGCCGGGCAACCAGCTCCGAGGAAGATCTTGACCGCGGTGTCCATCCCCGAACGGAAGCACGTGTCGACCGTCGCGGTCCCGTTCTGCGGCGCGATCCACGCGTACCAGAGATCCGACGTCACATCGGTGCAGCCGAAGTGCCCCATTCCCTGCGGACTCGGCGTCGCGATCGTGTTGTCGTAGTTCACACCACCTTGGCCCGTGATCGAGATCGGAGTCGAGCAATCGTCGTTGCTCGGCGGAGCTGCGACGTCGACCGTGAACGTACCGGCACCACCGGAGCCGACGCTCGAGCTGCCGATCTGGAACATGTACGTCCCGCCCGATTGCGCAACGAACGTGACCAGGCTTTCGAGTCCGCACGAGTCGTCGTCGCACGCGATCGAGCTGCCTTGGAGCGGACAGATGTTCGTCGCGTAGACCGCGACCGCGGAGTCGTGCGCGACTTGCCCGCACGTGTGCAACGTCGCCAAGCCGCCCACAGGCGCAGTCCAGCGGTACCAAACGTCGCGACCGACGACCGGGCAGAAGCCCCCTCCGACGCTTTGAGGTCCAGGCGAAGCGAGCGAGTTGTCGAACGCGTGCACGCCGTTCCCGGCGATCACGATCGGCGTCGAGCAACCGTCGTTTTGCGCGCGAGCGAGCGACTGTGGGCCGACGACGGCGCACACGAGGAAGACGAACCGGAAAGGGCGACAGTGCATGAGCGTGGCTCGATGCGCGCGTCGACGGGCAGGGCGTGGGTGCCGAACTCCGGGCCGCGGGAGAACTCCACGATACTCCGGAGGCCGCTGCGCGGGTGCGCGCAGATCTCTCGACTTTACGCGCGGCTCCAGCGAGCCATCGACATCGACGGAACCTGCTCACCGACGCGCGGAATGGTCAGCGCGCGCCCGCGAGCGTAGGCGCGCTCAACGCGGGCTCGGGGCCGATTCCGTAGCCGGACTCCGGCGCACCTCGAGCGTGCGCAACGCGAAGTTCGCGCCGATCCCGCCCGGCCGGATGCGCACTTTCCCGCCGAACTCGCGCGGCAGATCGACAGCGACGTCGTTCGCACCCGCAACGAGTGGCACCTGGAGGATCTGCATCCGCGTGAACGCCGGGTTCGTGAGCGTCGAATAGAACACGTTGCAGATCGTCGCTTCTTCGCAGTCGATCGCGAGCCGCAGACGCACCCTCGAGTTCGCGTCCGAGGGTAGAGCGGGGAGTTCGAACGCGAGCGCCTCCTTCCCCGCCGTCAGCTTGAACCCACCGCCGCGCGGATCGTCGAAGCGCTCCGGTTCTCCCGCATCGAGCACGCGCAGCGAGGCGCTGTCTCGGGTCAAGGTCCACAGCACCTCGCCGCCGCCCAGGAACTCCTCCAACGCGACGCCGCGCGCCATCGTTTGGATGCCCATGTCCGGCTTCTCGAGCGAGCGCTCGACCGTGAGGATCACGACCACGTCGCAGTCTTCGCGCGCGATCAACGCCTCGGAGAGCGAGTAGGACCAGATGCAGCGCAGTCGCTCGCAGTGTTGCGCCAAGAACGGTTGCAGCGCGGGCCCGAACGAATCGTGCAGAAGGACGACACGCGGGAGCGAGGGATCGCCGCGTTCGGTCAGGCGCTCCTCGACGAAGCGGTAGGGCAGAGCTCCGGGTGCGACCTCGAATCCGCTCTTCGGCACGAAGTCCAAGTGCGTACCGAACGGCCAATCGATGAGCAGCGGATGCCCGAGCGAGTCTTGATTCTGCGGCGGATACGGCGGTCGCGCGTAGGCCTCGCGCGGCAGCGGACGAATCGCCGCGAAGTGCGTCGTGATGCGCGCGAGGATCGCCTCCGAGCCGGCCCAAGCTCCGCGCGGCGTCCAGTGACTGCCCTCGGGGAAGTACGTCCAGTCGAGGCCTTCGTCGTGAGCCTTCTCGGCCAGCAGTGCCGGTCGTAGGTCGAGAAAGTCGACGCCTTCGGTCCGCGCCATGCGCTCCGCGAGTTGGTCGAGACGCGTCGGCCCGACCGCGCTCGCACCGGAAGGCAGATACTCGGGGTAGATCGACTCCTTGTTGGGCACGATCACGCGCACGAGCCGGATCCCGCGCGCGGCCAGTTGGCGCGTGTCGGCCACCAGGCTCTGCGCGCGTCGATCGAGTTCTTCCGCCGTGAACGGTCGCGTCCCGCGATGGTCCTCGAGCACGCCCTCGCCCACGAAGAAGAGCCAACCCGGCGAGCCGGGCGCGATGCCTTCCGTCGCGGGCACGCGCAGCCCGAGGACGAGTGCCTTGTTCCGCCACGTCAGGAGTTGCGTGCGCAAGCCGACGTAGTCGCGATGCCAAGTCTCGAGGCCGCGCGCAAAACGACCGACGTCTCCGACCGCGTTCGGAAAGGGCGGAAACAGCGCCGGGACCCGACCCTCGCGACGAACCGTCGCGCCGTCGGCGGGACGCAGCAGGAAATCGAACGCCGGCGCGGTGATTCCGACCAGGAACAGAATCGCGCACAGCGCGTGGCTGGCACGCGCCAACGGAGCGATCGTCGTCGAGTCGGATCCGGGAACTCGGGGCCGCGCCGCGGCTCGATCCACCGCGCGTTCCGGGCTCGTCATGGCTTTTCCGTCGCATCCTAACGCGGCGGTCCGCCACGACAAGCGACAGCGCGTAGCCGCGCGAAGATCCGCCACGAGCGGCGCGCGCGGAGCGTTGCGCTCCGTCGTGTACGGTTCGAGCACGGGCCCGAAACGTCGTAGACTCGAGAGGACGCACGCATGATCCCCGCCTACGTCATCACGACCGATCGCCTCGCGTTGCGTTGCTTCGAACTCGCCGACGCGCTCGCTCTCCACGCCTTGCTCGCCGACGACGCTGGACACCTCGCGCGCTTCCTCGCTTGGGTACGCGACGAGCCGCGCACGTTGCCCGCTCGCGTCGAGCTCGTCCGTGGGTTCCGCGCCAGCTTCGACAGCGACGTCGAGTACGTCTACGGAGTCTTCGATTCCGCCGACGGCCGGCTGCACGGCAGCGTCGCGTTGCGGATCCTCGCCGAGGAACCGGTCGTCGCGACGATCGGCTACTGGCTCGCGCACGAGTCGTGCGGTCGCGGTCTCGGATTCGAAGCCTGTGCCGCCCTCGTGCGCGTCGCGTTCGAGGTCCACGCTCTGTCACGGCTCGAAATCCACTGCGATGCGTCGAACGAGCGCAGCCGTGCGCTCGCCGCCCGCCTTGGGTTCCATCTCGATGCCGAGTTGCGCGGCCGTGGCCACGCACCGGGCGAGGCGCGCGCGGTGCATTCGCTGCTCGCGAGCGAATTCGCGGCGTCACCGCCGAGTCGATTCACATGCTCGGCCTTCGATGCTCTGGCTGAGCCGATCCTCGCTCCGAGCATCCACTCACTGCGAGCGTGAGCGCGCCGCCTTTCGCAAGCTGCTGACCTCGGTCGTGCGCAGAACGCGCCACGCACCCGACTCCAGCTCACCGAGTTCGACCGGTCCGATCCTCCGACGTTGGAGGCGCACGACCTTCGAACCGACCGCGCGCACCATGCGGCGCACTTCTCGATTGCGGCCCTCGGTGATCGTGATTTCGAAGCGCGTGGTGCTGTCGCGGTCACCGAGTTTCAGGACGACGGCCGGTCGCGTCGGACCGTCCTCCAACTCGACGCCGCGACTGAGTCGTTGCAGCGCCTCGACCGAGAGGCGCGGCCGTGCCGTGACGACGTACGTCTTCTCGACAAAGCTCGAGGGACTCGTGACGAGGTCGGCGAACGCCGTGTCGTTCGTGAGCAAGATCAAACCCGTCGTGTCCGCGTCGAGTCGGCCAACGGGCACGACCCATGCGTCGAGACCGCTGAGGTGGTCGTAGACCGTGCTACGTCCCTCTGGGTCGCTGCGCGTCGTGATGCACCCGCGCGGTTTGTGCAGCGCGACGTAGACGCGCGCCTCGCTCGCGAGCTTGCGGCCATCCACGCGCACGTCGTCGCGCGCGGGATCGCAGGGCCGCTCCGGGTCGATCACGACGCGTCCACCGATACGCACACGACCGGCACGAATCCACGCGCGCGCTTCGGTACGCGAGCACACGCCGGCCTTCGACAGCACGCGCTCGAGCGCGTGGCGCACGCCGGTCACGACGGGGGCCGCCGTTCCTCGGCCTTCCGCGCGAAGATCCATCCCTTGCGCCAGAACCAAGCGGTCAAGAGGACGCCGATCGCCGTCATCGCGAGGAGACACGCGACGTAGCCCAGCGGCCAGCCCAGCTCCGGCATCGAGAGCGCTCCCGCATCGCGATCGAAGTTCATGCCGTAGACACCGGCGACGAACGTCAGCGGGATGAAGATCGTGGAGATCACGGTGAGGACCTTCATGACCTCGTTCATCCGATGGCTCATCGACGAGTGGTAGACGTCGATGAGGCCCGAAGCGATCTCGCGGTAGTTCTCGACGAGGTCCATCACCTGCACCGTGTGGTCGTAGCAGTCGTTCAGGTAGATCCGGATCTCGGATGGAAAGGCCGGATCCTCGTCGCGTAGGAGGTGGTGCAACGCTTCGCGCAACGGCCAGGCCGCGCGGCGCAGATTGAGGAGCTCGCGGCGAATCCTGTGCACTTCGTGCAGACACGCGGTCGACGGTGCATCGAGCAGCTCGTCCTCGAGCGAGTCCAAGCGCTCGCCGAGCCGCTCGAGCACGGGGAAGTAGTGATCGACGACGGCATCGAGGAGCGCGTAGGTCAGATACCCGGGCCCGTGCGTGCGCAAGTTGCCCTTGCCCGAGCGGATGCGCTGGCGCAGTTCGTCGAAGCAGTCGCCGTAGCGTTCTTGGAACGTCACGACGAATCGCGGCCCCAGGAAGACGCTGATCTGATCCGTCTCTGGGTTCTGCCCCCCTTCGAGCGCGCGCACGACCAGGTAGCGGATATCGCCGTAGTGCTCGATCTTCGGCCGCTGTCGCGTGCTGAGGACGTCCTCGAGCCACAAGCGATGGAGCCCGAAGACTTCACCGATCTTCTCGATCGTCGCGGCGTCGCCGAGGCCCTGCACGTCCACCCAGGTCACGGGGTGGCGCGGATGGTAGAGCCGCAATTCGTGCGGGTCGTGGACCTCGCGCTCTTCGAGGCCGTCCGGGCCGTACCCAAGGACCGTGATCTTCGGCTTCGGCGAAGACGGATCCGCGATCAAGGTGCCCGGGCTCGAACCGGGCGGAGCCGCGCGCAGCTGCTTTCGGCGGCGCTTTTCACGACGGTGCTTCATCGCGGCGCCTCGATGCGAATCGCGTTCGAGCCCCACGCGCGAGTCAGTGCAACGCGCAGCGCCGGCTCGCTCATCAAGAAGTTCTCACGCTTCGTCGGACCGACGAACCACTTCCACAGGATGGCGCCGCGCAGCCAAGTGGACTCGGTCGCGATCGACTCGAGCGCTGAGTCGAGGCAGCGCACCTGGAGTGCCTCGGCGCGTGCCAGAGCCTCACCGCGTTCCGTCGCGTAGGCCCAGGGCTCGCGCGCCGCGGCGAGTGAACAGTTGTAGCCCAGCTCGGTGAACACGACGGGTTTCCCCGTGCGTTCGTGCAACTGACGCAAGTCCGCGAGGATCGGAGTCCACGCCGCGCGCAACTCGAGCGCGGTGGGTTCGTCGGCCGTCGAGAGCGGGAAGTAAGCCTGGATGCCGATCGCGTCGACCGCGTCCCAGAACGGCACCTCGGCATAGTGATTCCACGACGCGGCCCAAGTGAGACGCGCGTCCGTGGCGACCCGGACCTCCGCGATGACCGCGCGCCAGCGCGACTCGTGACCAGCGAGCTGGTCCAATTCGCTGGCGACGGCGAACCCGTCGGCGCCCTTGGCGCAGCGGGCGACCAGGGTGATCCAGCGCGTGTAGTCGGCGAAGAAGCGCTCCACCGACGCTTCGTTCGAGAAGTCGATCTCGCCGCGGTAGCGCCATGGGCTGCCCCACTGCGCGATGTGCGGGACGACGAAGATCGACATCCCCCGTGCGTGCGCTTCGCGGATCGGCCGCGCGATCCAATCGGGCGGCGACTCCGGGTCCATCTCGCGCCAGGTCAACGATCCGTCACCGGCAATGCCGGCGTAGGGGTGGATCGCGACCCAGTTCACGCCGAGCGCGCGCAGATCGTCGAGCTCGCGCGCGAACGCATCGGTCCCCCACTCGCGACCCCATCCGTGGCAGGAAATCGTCATGCCGCGGACGAGCGTCGCGTCGGACCCTGCGCCGCGTACTTCGGCCTCGAGTCCGGCCGCGGACACGGCGTAGACGAGGAGCGGAACGAGCCCCGGCACAAGTTCGAGCGACCTCACGACTCGGTACGATAAAGACTCGACGGGCCCGGAGCACCACCGGTCCGACCACGCTTGGAGACCAATCGCGAGATCGTCCGCTGGCTCCTCCTGATCGCGCTGCTGCCGATCGGGGTGCCGTTCGTGAAGACGCTCTGGAAGGACTTCAACGGCGCGCTGCGCGAGGAAGGCGGCCTGTTCGGTCGCAAGCCGTCGGCGCGCGAGCTCGAGGAGATCGAGGCCACCAGGAAGAACGAGCCCGAGACGCTCGTGAGCGAACCGTGGGTGCGCCCCGGACAGGTGCGCAAGCCGCGCCTGCGCGGGAAGGGTGGCGCCGGACCGGTGGCGACTCGCACTCCACCGACGGGCAAACCTGGCCGCTTCCGCTGACGCTTCCCTGGCGCCCCAGTGGATGAGATCGTCTCGTCATGAGCACGCGACGCGACTTCCTGGCCCTCGCCTCGACGACGGTGCCGATCCTGCGGCCGGGCGCGGCGCTGCTCGCGGGTGCATTCGCCTTCGACGACCGCACGCCGGACGAAGTCGCGCGTGACGAGGACGCGTGGGACGATGTCCAACGCGCGTACACGGTCGATCGCGCGATCCTCAATCTGAACAACGGCGGCGTGTGTCCGGCGCCGCGCGTCGTACAGGATGCGCTGAGGCGCTACGAGGAGCACGCGCACGAAGCCCCAGCCTACGTGTTGTGGCGCTTGCAGGATCCGCGCAAGGAGACGGTGCGTGAAGGGCTCGCGGATCTCTTCGGCACGAGCGCGGGCGAGATCGCGATCACGCGCAACGCCAGCGAAGCGCTCGAGAACGTGCAGCTCGGATTGGACCTCGAGGCCGGGGACGAGATCGTCACGACGGACCAGGACTACCCGCGCATGCTGACCGCCTGGCGTCAACGCGAGCGGCGCGATGGCGTCGTGCTGCGGCAAGTCGAACTGCCCGTCCCCGCGGATTCCGACGAAGCCGTCGTGCGCGCGTTCGAGTCGGCGATCACGGCCCGCACCCGCGTGCTGCACATGTGCCACGTGATCAACCTCACGGGTCAGATCCTGCCCGTGAAGCGCGTGGTCGAGCTCGCGCGTCGACAAAAGCAACGCGTCGACGTCGTCGTGGACGGCGCGCACGGGTTTGGCCACCTCGACTTCCGCCACCAAGACATCGACTGCGATTTCTACGGCACATCCCTGCACAAGTTCCTCTCCGCGCCGCATGGAACCGGGATGCTCTTCGTGCGCCGGTCGCGGATCGGCGACGTGTGGCCGCTCATGGCGGCGCCGGTCGAGATGAACGCCGATATCCGCAAGTTCGAGGAGATCGGCACGCACTCCGTCGGCGTGCGGCTTGCGATCGCCGAAGCCATCGCGTTCCACCGCGCCATCGGCCCGGCGCGCAAGGCGGCGCGACTGCGGTTCTTGCGCGATCGTTGGGCGCTGCCCGCCGTCGCGCATCGCAACGTGAAACTCTGGACGAGCCTGCAGCCTGGACGCTCGAGCGGCGTCGCGCTCGTCGAGGTGCTGGGGGTCACGCCCACGAAACTCCAAGAACACTTGTGGACGAAGCACCGCATCTACACGGTCGCCATCGAGCACGCGCGCTTCCGCGGAGTCCGCGTTTCGCCGCACGTGTGCACGACCGTCCACGAGGTCGACCGTTTCAGCGCAGCGTTGCTCGACGTCGCTGAGCGCGGCCTGCCGGCCTGACCCTAGTGCGCGTCGGCATCGACTACTTGCCCGCGACGTCGCACGCTCCAGGAGCGGGGCGCTACAGCCGCGAGCTCGTGCGCGCGCTCGTGACGCTGGAAGAGCGCCCCGAGTTGGCGCTCTTCGACGTGGGTCGCGCGGAACGCACGATCGATCCGCGCGCGCTGGGACTGCCGTTCGGTGATCCGCGCGTTCGACGTGTGACGCGCTCGATTCCGCGACGCGCGTTGCCATTCCTCGCAGCGGTGGGTTTCGACGCGAGCCGCATCCTCGGCGGCGTCGACGTGTTCCACCACGTACGTCCGGGAGGTCCACCGGTGCGACACGCGCCCCAAGTGCTCCCGATCGCGGAACTGCCTGATGCGGACGGCCCAGAAGTCGCCGAGCTGCGCGAGGAAGCGCGGCGCATGTCCGCGCTCGTCGTCTTCTGCGCCGATTGGCGCGTGCGCGTCGCCGAACGACTCGCGTTCCCGATCGAGCGCATCCACGTGACGCCGGTCGGCTGCGAGCACTGGCGGCGCACGCTCCCGGAGCTTCCCACGGCGGACGATCCGCCGCGCATCCTCGTGCTCGGCGCAACGCGCGCCGAGCGCCGCCCGCTGGCCGTGTTCCGCGCCTTCGAGCGCGTGCGCGAGCGCGGAATCGACGCCCGGCTCGTGATCTGTGGCCGGAAAGGTCCGGTGGAGAGCGCACTCGTGGACGCTGCGCGGGCTTCGCCGCACGGCCGTTTTCTCGAGCGAATCGAAGATCCGCGCGAGGCCGACCTCCCCGCGCTGGTCGCACGTTCGTCCGCACTCGTGCACCTCGATCCTCGTGCGGGGACCCCGGTCACACCGCTCGAAGCGCTCGCGGCCGGTGTGACCGTCGTCGCGAGCCGCATCCCGTGCTTCATCGAGCACCTCGAAGGAGTCGCCGAGTTCGTGGACGACACCGAAGCCGTGCGCGAGCCGGTCTACTTGGCCGCCGCGATCGAGCGTGCGCTGACGAGCCGTTCCGACGGCCTCGCGCTCGCACGCCGAACCGCGCGGGCACGCGAGTTCACTTGGGAACGCTGCGCGC
>JAYTBY010000009.1:0-2338 GCA_043736755.1 Planctomycetota bacterium
CCGCGCTGCCGTTCTCCGACGCGCGCCGGCCGAACTCGGACATGACGACGACCGTCGTGCGCCGGATCGCGTGCGTGCCGTCGGACATGTCGAGGTCGAACGCCGCGAGCGCGCCCGACAGTTCGGCCATCAGCGTCGCCATTTGTCCGGTGATCGGCCCGAGTTGGTTGTGGTGATCCCAGCCGCCGAGATCCGCCTCGACGAGTTCGACGCCGATGTCCGCCTTGATCAGCGCCGCGGCGCTCTCGAGCTTCGTGCCGAACGACGTGTTCGGATACACAGCGCCGTTCGAGGGCACGTAGTTCGCGAAGTCGATCGTCGCGAGCAGGTCCATCGTCGCGAACGTGTTGAGCGCCGCCGGTCCGAGCGGGAACGGCTCGCCCGTGTGCATCGTCGTGATGGTCGCGCGTCGGGCGGTCGCCGTCGACGCAGTGCCCGGCATCACGAACGTTCCCGGCGTGGGTGCCGCCGTACAGGCCGGTCCGCCGGCCAGCGATCGCGGTATCGTCTTCTCGATCGCGAGGCCGCGCAGTTGGCCGGATCCGGCCGGGGTGATCGTCTGCAAGTAGCGCCCGCCCCACCCGCTGAAGACGCCGTTGGAGCCAACCCCGTCGACGCCGAACTCCATCCAACGCTGCATGTCGAAGTGCGAGCGCGACGGATCTTGGAGACCCGTCGCGTGGACGACGGCGAGTCGACCCGCTTGATACGCGGGCAGGAGCGGCGCCATCGCCGGCGCGAATCCGAAGAATCCGTCGAGATCGAGGGCACCGTTCACCGCGCCCGGCGGCTGGATCGCGAGAGTGGGGCGTAGCGCATAGAGCCGCGGATCGCCGTACGGCGCGCACATCGTGAGCCCGTCACTCGCGCCTCGCAGGAAGACGATGAGCACCGTGTCGCGGCCCGCGCCCGCCGGGCCGGCACGTGCAACGCGCGGCAACCAAGCGGGAGCTGTGAACGTCGCGGCAGCGCCCAAGGCGCTCGTCCCGAGGAAGCGGCGGCGATCGATGCGGATGGACTCGTTCGTGTCGTTCTTCATGGGAGCCTCCGCTCAGTGGTACTGGTAGCTCGGGGATTGCGCGACGAGTGCCAACACTTCGCGCCGCAGCGCGTCGTTCAACGTGGGCGCAGCATTGGCATAAGCCTGTGCCGCCGCGAGGTCCTCGGGCGCGATGACTCCGCCGAGCAACACTTCGGCTGCCCGCGTCGCGAGCGCCGACTTCGGAGTCGCGCCGAAGATCACGGTGGGACTCCACGTCGCTCCCGGGATCGATCCGCCCGTGTAGCTCGAAACGAACGCCCAGCGCGCGAGCACGCTCTGACCCCAGACTTCGTTCGAGTCTGGATAGCCGTTCGGCGCGGGCCAGCGCATCGGTCTGTGCCCCATCGTGTCGAGCTGGCTCAAGTAGCTCTGCAGCGTGACGATCGTCGGGGTCGTCGCGCGCAGGATCGACGCCGCGAGATGGAACGGTCGACGAATCTTCGGTCTCGTCGTCGCCGGAACGTCGAGCACGTTCGCGGGATCGAAGATCGCGCGGATCACCGAACGGATGTCGCCGCCGCTCGACTGGAACACCAGAGCGATGCGATCGATGACGACTTGCGGCGGATTCGGCGCCAGGAACCAGCGCAGCAATTTCTTCGAGATGAACTGCGCGGTCGCGGGATGGGTGGCCAGGATCGTGAGCACGGTCTCGCCGTCCTGCTGCCCGCCGTTCGCCGGAATGAAGGTCCCGAGGACCGTCTTCGACCCGTTGTCGTGCTGGGCCGGATTGAAGCGGCAATCGCCGTGATTCGCCTGGCTCGTCGACCAGTACTGCCAACCGGTGAAGCAGCGCGCGACCTCGCGCACGTCCGTCTCGGTGTAGTTGCCGACGCCGAGCGCGTGGAGCTCCATGAGCTCACGCGCGTAGTTCTCGTTGGGCGCGCTGGCGAAGTTGCGGTAGTTGTCGAGGTAGAAGAGCGTCGCTGCGCTCTTCGCGTCGGCTGCGAGGAGATCGCGGAAGTTCCCCAGCGCGTGTACGCGCATGACGTCGCGATCCTCCGTCGTCTCGAGCCACTGGACTTGGCCGTCGTCGTGCGTGACGTTGAAGTGGTCGGTCCAGAACTCGACCATCCGCTCGAACAACTGACGACGCGACAAGACCGCGCGCAGGAGTGCCGCCAATTCGAGTTCGCCGATCGGGGTGGCCTGCGGCAGCGTGGCGCTCGGGCCGAAGTACGTGTCGTACAGCTGCTTCGACGTGAGATTGAGCGTGGTGAGGCCGGAGAGGATCCCGAGCAGCGTCGCGTCTTCGACGATCGCGAGTGGGTTCAACTGCTCTTCGAGCAACCCCGA
>JAYTBY010000010.1:0-2336 GCA_043736755.1 Planctomycetota bacterium
GAAGCCATCGTGGCTGTGCTCGACGCCTGCGGAGTCGCGGGATTGTTCGACCTCGCGGTGGGCACGATCGGCGCTCCCGACCACGAACCCTCGGGCGGACGCTGAACATGGGACGCGCGTTCAAGATCACGCTCGCGGGCCTCGCCTTCGTCGGCGCCCTCCTCCTCGTCGCGATCCACGTTCGTCGTGGCCTCGAATCGGGAACAGGCAGCTGGGCGGCGGGCGAGGTCCGCGCGACGACCTCGATGGCTTCGCGGCGCGTGATGTGGCGCGAGCCGACCTCGTTCGCGGAGGAGCTCGCTCTAAAAGGAGTTCCCACGAAGATCGCGTTCGGTCCAAGCGCCACGAGCGCTGTCGTCGCGTTCGGCGAGCGGGGCCGCGACGCGACGCTGTGGTTCGTCGAGTTCGACACAGCGGGGCAGGTCACGAGCGAACGGCCGCTCACCGTGATCGATGCGCCGGGCGACGAACTCGCGCCGGCGTTCGATGGTCACACGTTGTGGTTCGCCAGTGATCGTGCTGGTGGAACGGGCGGCCTCGATCTGTTTCGTGCGCGCTACGTCCAGGGTCGCTTCGAGGGCGTCGAACCCGCTCCCGCGGGAGTGAACTCTGCGGCGGACGACGTGGATCCGACGGCGTACGCGGGCGAGCTCGTATTCGCCAGCGACCGTGGTGGCGACGGATTCGACCTGTGGTCGGCGGTCCTCGCGACGGGTTCCCTCGCGCGCCTCGACGTTTTGTCGACGAACCGGGACGAACGTGACCCGGCCTTCGCTCCCGATGGCGGATCCTTGTGGTTCACGGCCGACACGCGCGGCGAGTTCATGGTGCAGCGTGCTTTTCGAGCCGGCTCGCGCTGGTTGCCGCGCGAGAGCGTCGAAGCGCTCGATGGAGAGGGATCCGAGCGTGCCGTGACGCCAATCGCGAACGGCTTCGAAGTCGCGTTCCTGCGTGACGGTGTGTGGATGCAGTCCGCCAGCGTCGAACTCGGGCTCGTGACCGCACTGCCCTGGACCTGGGCGGAGATCTTGCTGCTCGCGTCTCTGCTCGCGCTGGCCGCGTTCGCGTGGTTCGCGCGCGACCTGTCGCGCTACGACGTACTGATCGCGGCGTGGGTGGTCTCGATCCTCGTTCACGTCCTGTTGCTCCTCTGCTTCGGTGGGGTGCGTCTCAGCGGCGGTGGATCCGAGTCGCGCGGAGACGAAGGTCCGACGATTCGAGTGCGTGTGGCACCGGCTCTGGACGGCCGCGGCATCGTTCGCGGCGTGACTGGGCAGCTCGAGCGCGTCGCGATCGAGCGCTCGATTACGAGCGCCCAACTCGCAGCGAGTGCCGATCTCGCCAGTACGATTCGTGCGCCCGCCGCACTCGAACAGGCGCCCGGGCGACTCGCCGTGGAGGCACCACGCGCGCCCGCCGAGCCGCGCGCGCTCGAGGATCTCGGTGCTGACGCTGCGCCCTCGGCCGTGTCTCTCGAGGTCGCCCGTAGGGAGCTGCCCGGCCCCGGCCGCTCGACGCGCAGTTCTCCCGCGACAGACATCGCGATGGAGCGACTCGCGTCGAGCCCGCGCGTGCCATTCTCGTCGGATGTGGAGCCGAGATCGAGTCGTGCACTGGATGTCGAGCGCGTGGCCGCGGACACCGTCGAGGTCGCGCGCCAGACCGCGACGCCGCACGGAGCCTCGACGGAACGGCGATCGCTCTCCGAAGCGGATTTCGAGTCCGCGCCGGCGACGATTCCCGGCACGGCGTCTCGATCCGAAGCCATGGCCGCGCTCGCACCGGCTGCATCCGCGCGCGATCGAGCGACCCCCGGAGTGGAGCGCTTCTCTTCCGGACGATCCCGCCGTGAGGCAGATCTCACGGCTCCGCGCACCACGGTCCTCGACTCGCTTCCGACTCGCGGCGTAGCACCACCGATCGAATCGCCGGCGCGTCTCGCGGCGACGCCGTACCAGACGCGCAGCGGTCCAGCGAAGGCGCGGGCCCTCGAGGAACACGGCGGAACGCCCGAGACCGAGGCCGCTGTCGCCCGCGGGTTGCGCTACTTGGCGCGGATCCAAGGTCGCCTCGGCAACTGGGGACCTCTGGATCATCACGACGCGAAGTACGGCGAGGTGTGTGTCGGCAAGACGGCACTCGTGACGCTGGCCTTCCTCGCGGCCGGTCACACGCACGTGTCGGCCAGCGAACACAGTGCCGTCGTGCAGCGTGCGCTCGCGTTCCTGCTCGCAACGCAGGAGCGAGCGAGCGGCCACCTCGGCGACACCTCGGCCTACAGCCACGGCATCGCGACCTTTGCTCTCGCGGAGGCGCTGGCGATCACCCGCGACGCT
>JAYTBY010000011.1:0-2335 GCA_043736755.1 Planctomycetota bacterium
GTTTTCGGCTGCATGCTTGGCTCTGATGATGGGCTCACCGAGGTACTGCAGCTCGCAGACGTTGATCTTCGTCTCGACCGTCCGGGCGTACTCGTCGAGGAGGCTTCCGACGTACTCGAGGTCCGCCTGAGTAGCTTTGATCTCGGCGTTGATGCCAGTGATCTCGAGCGCGCCCGAGTCGACGAGCCGGCTCACTCGTTCCTGTTCGCGCCGCAGTCGCAGGACGAGCTCCTCCAGCGCCGTGAACTCCTGCGCGATCGGGAGCTTCTCAGCGGCGATCTGGTCACGGAGAGCGTTCAGCTCCGCGATGCTCGCATTGAGGTCCCGCTCCGCGGAGCTCGATAGAGAGTCGACGGTCTCGACCGGTGTGGATTGCTGTGCCGCGACCGAAAGAGCCAACGCAATGACGAACGCGAGGGTGGCGAGGATGTGTCTCATTGGATCGTCACCGGAAGAGGCACGAAGGCCGGGCTCTGCTTGTTGGAGAGGATGTCGAGCGAGGTCAGGACGTCGTGGGAGATCAGGGTCGAGGGTTCCCACTTCCATCCTTCAGGCGTGGGTCGACCGATGCCGGCCTCGCCACTCGCGCTGACGTAGTAGGCCTGGGCCAAACCGACGTAGAGCACTCGCACTTCGGACGGTGTGCCGCTCTGGAGCGTCCGCACCTCGTAGTTGACCGTCAGATCCGTGTGCGCCTGATTGACGATGTTGATGATCCCGAGAACGCTCTGGAATCGCTCGCCCGCCGAGATCTTCGTGGTCGCCGCGTCGGTGGGGATGCGCTGGTAGAGTGGCTGCAGCTTGGTGAGCAGCGGCTCTGGTAGCGACTTCGCCATTCTCAGCACGTCCGCCTCGAGCATCGTGACGACGGTGGCCATGTCGCGGGCAACGGCCTTGAGTTGGTCGTTCGTGGTCACGAGCGCTTCCTTCTTCTTGTTCGAAGCGGCCACCGCGACCTCGGCCTCGTGGATCTTGTCCTGGAGTGCATTGGCTTCCTTTCGGAGGAGTTCAACGCGCGCGACCAGGACCTCGCGACCCTGTTGCCACTCGTTGCGCTCGCGGGCGATGACTTGTTGCGTCTCGATCCACTTGCCCATGCGCAGCCGAGTCTCCTCGAGCTTCGACGCGATGGACGGATCCTGGACCGTTGCTTCCGAGCCTCCCGCTATGGCGTCCGTGATGGGCAGGCACACGGCCAGCGCGGCCACGAACGCCCCGCTCGCGAAGCGCAGCCTACGCGCCACCGGCGTGGACTCCGATCCGATGGGGTGGTTGTCTTGTTCTCTCTTTCTCGAGCTCATGATCGTCGTCTCCTGGATTGTGCGCCGCGTGGCCATGTGTGTCTGTCAGAACGAGAAACTCGCTCCGAGTGTGATCGAGTATTCAACGCCCTTCGTGTACGACGTCTTCACGACGTCGTCCTCGATGTACTCGGAGCGGTAGACCTCTTCGATCGTTGGATTCGTGAGGTTCTTGGCTTGGAATTGCAGCTTGAGAAACGTCCCGAGCTTCTGACTGATCGAGAAGTTCAAAGTGTCGAAGTCGTTGGCGTAGACGCTGGGAACGAAGTTTCCGTCGTCTTGTCCGGCACCGGCGACGAGCGTGTCGCCCTGCACCGTGTAGAACAGAGAAATCTGAGTCCCCGTCGATTCGATGTCGTACGTGCCGTAGATGTTGTAGAGGTACTCGGGTGCGTTGGTCGCATCGCGGGTGGTGATCGGTGCATTGACGAGAGGGTCCGCGAAGAACGCGGCTTCGTCATCCGGCAAGGTCACGCTGGAATCGATCAGTGTTCCATTCGCACCGATCGAGAAGCCCTCTAGTGCGTCCGCCATGCGGCCGAGGTCTTGGCGGAGTTCGAGTTCGAACCCGGTCAGACTGCCCTTCGGGTAGTTCACGGGGGTCGTGAACGTGAAGTCGATTGGGCGCTGGACGTACTCGATGGGATCGTCGATATCCTTGTGGAACCACGACACCGACACGAGCGCGCTCTGGTAGGGACGCCAGTCGGCGCGCAAGTCGTAGTTCGTCAAGGTGCTCGTCGCGAGCTCGGGGTTGCCGATGAACACGGGGCCGCCGAGGTACTCCTGCTGGATGATCGGCGTCAGTTCCTTGAACGTCTGTCGCGCGATCGTGCGGCTCACGGAACTACGGAAAGTGAGTTCCTCGACCGGCGTCCAATTCACGGCCAGCGCCGGGAGCGTGTTGGTCTGGTCGATGTCGACGTCGGCGTCGCTCCGACCATCCCCGTCCACGTCGCCCAGCTCGACAGGGGCTTGTGCGCCAGGCGGATACCAGGTGGCCTCGACGTCATCGAAGTCGGGATAGCCGTCCG
>JAYTBY010000012.1:0-5101 GCA_043736755.1 Planctomycetota bacterium
TTGAAGCGCGCGACGAGCTCGTATTGCCCGGCCAATCCTGCGCGGACGGCTCGCAATGCGGGACGCGATCCCTCGGGCCAAGCGGTGATGACCGCGTAGCGACCGGTGAGAGCCCGTGCGAATCCGTACGCCTCGGAATGGGCGCGCTGACGACCCTCGGGCGTGACGAGATCCATCCAGGCGATGTCGTACTGCGGAGCGTCGATCGTCGGAGTGCGCGGATCGCACAAATGCCGGTACCAAGGCGCGTTTTGCTCGTCTTTTTGGCGCGCATCGCGCTCGATCGAAGCAGGAGTCCGCACGAGAGGTAGGTCGAGGCCGGGCATGACGTCGATGCGATCCGTCGCGGGGTTCGTATTCGCGACGATCCATTCTGCCGCCTCTTGGATCGTGTCCGCTGCTGCGCGGGCGGTGCCCAAGCGGTAGCTCCACGCGAACTGCGCGCACGCTAGAGCAACGGCAATCGATCCCGCGATCCACGCGAGTCGCCGGCCAAGCAGGCGTGACGTCGCGAACAATCCGTAGGCCGCCAAGATCGCGAGGAACGGCACGAGCGGCAGCACGAAACGCTGATACGTGCGTTGGTAGAGCCCGATGACGACGAGATACGGCAAGGCATAGGCCAACACGATCGCGAGGTCCGCGGATCGCTCGGGCCCCAAACGCTTTCGTCCAACGAGGATCGCGATCAAGGCCGCGATGAGACCGAGGAGCGCGCTGGCCGTGAGCAGCGGGTCGTACTCCTCCAACGACTTCCACACGACCTCGAACCCGCGGCCATTGAAAAGCCCCAGGAAAACCTGGTGTCGCGACAGTGCCAGAGTGCCCTCGCCGTCGACGCCCACGCCGTCCTGCGCGTGACCTTCGAATAGGAATGGGTAGAGACGCGCGACGAACGCGGCGAGGACGAGGAGAAGCGCGAGTGCGCCGACGAGAACCCGTGGACCGTCCTTCCTCCAGCGCAGGATCAACGCGAGCCCGATGGGACCGAGAGCCGCGATCCCGTTCTGCAGCGATCCCACGGCGAGGCCTGCCGCGAGCGCAACGGCGGCATATGCGCGCCAGCCGCCGCTCCGTCGCAGTTCGATCGCGGCACAGATCGCGAGAAGGACGAACGGAGCCGCTGCGGCGTGCGGACGCGCTTGTTGTGCGAACCAGACGACGAACGGACTCGCCGCCGTGAGCGCCGCTGCGAGGAGCGGCCATGGATCGGGCAAGAACACTCGCGCGAGCCACCACGTGAGCGGGATCGCGAGCAACGACAGCAGTGCGACCGCGATCCGACCGCGAAGGCGGAACGAGCCTGCGGCGCTCAAGTGCTCCGGCAACGTGCGTGGGTCGCTCGGCGCGACCCACGATTCGGGGATGACCGACGCGACGCGCGCGACGAGGTGTGGGTAGTACGCGTGCAGCGCATGCGTTGCGACCTCGGGCCCGCGACCGTCGAGCACGCGCATCTGGTAGTCGACGACGACGCCGTCGGGCTCCATCAGGTGCGGCGCGAGGAACCCGATGCCGTGCATTCGGATCACGAGCCCAAGGACGACGATCACCGCGAGGAGCGCCCAGGTCCGAGCGCCGGCCGGTACCGGCGCGGGTCGAAAGGTCGAGGTTTCGGGCGGGCTCACTGCGCGGGCCTAGAGGCGCGACAGAGCCTACTCGACGGCCCTTTGGCTTCTGCAGGTACGTTGCCCCTCCGAAGGATCAGAGTGCGCTGGATTCCCGCTCCTGTGCACACCCTCCACCCGCCGAATAGACTGACTCGCCGAATTGGCCCACCGCGGCACCCCACCATGATCCAGACGCGCTCGCGACCGACCGTGTCCGTGATCTTCTTCGAGCTCAACGAAGCCGAGCGGCACTTCCTCGACAAGTTCGTGGCGGCCGGCAAGTTGCCGAACTTCGCGCGCGCCCTCGGGAGTGGCGCGATCGTCCGCACGCGCATTCCGAGTTGGGACCCGAGCGAGGACAAGGCTTGGCGGAAGATCAGCCCGTGGATCGTCTGGCCTTCGATGTACACCGGGCTGGCGCCCGAGGAACACGGCCTCGTCGGCTTCGGACAAGACCCAGCGGCGATTCGGGGCAAGTGCGTGTGGGACGTCCTCGACGCACACGGGATTCCGGTCGGCGTGCTCGGCAGCTTGATGAGCTATCCGCCGCGCACGAGCGGAGCGGCGGCTTTCTACGTGCCCGAATCGCTCGCCGACACGGCCGAGTGCTTCCCGGACGAGGCGCGAGCACTGCAGGAATTCTGCGTGTTCGCCGCCCGCAACTACAGCGAGAGCTTCGGCAAGTCGGCCGTGACCGCGATCAAGCTCTTGCTGCGCACTCCGAAAAGCGGCGTGAGCGCGGGAACGGTCCTACGCACGCTCCGCCAAGTGCCCATCGAGGCTTTGCGCGGCGCTCCCGTCGCGCCGGAGCGTGCGATGCTGCACAGCTACATGACGCGCGATGCGTTCCTCAAGCTCTATGCAGGGACTCGGCCGGCCTACGCCAGCGTGCACATGAACCACATCGCGTACATGCAGCATCGCTACTGGCGCGCTGCGGAACCCGAGCGGTTCGAGAACGATCTATCCCCCACGGACCGGCGCTTCTTCAAGAGCGTTGGCGAGCGCAAGGGCTATGAGGGGAAGCTCGCGCACTGGATCGAGACGAGCTTCGTCTACGCGGACAAGTTCCTGGGCGAGCTGCTCGAGATCGCAGACGAACGCACCGTCGTGCTCGTCGGCACGGCGCTGGGTCAACGGCCTTTCGATCCGGTCACCGACATCCACAACCCGGTCGTGCGGCTCGTCGAGGAGCGTGCCCTCTTCGATGGCGTCGGGATGCGCGACTACGAGGTCCTGCACCAGATGAACCCGGACCTCACGATCAACCTCGCGGACGAAGCCGCGGCGCGCGCTGCGGCCGAGAAGCTCGGCGGCTTCTACGTCGAAGGCCACGGCGGGCTCTTCACGGTCCAGCGACGGGGCCAACAGGTCTTCTGCGAACTCGACATGCCGCGCCGAGCGAAGGACGGAGAGACGTTCACCATCCGCCATCGCGCGCTCGACGGATTCCGCGCCGACTTCGCGCGCCACATCCGCGAGCACGGCACGGCCGATCAATCGACCGCGCACCACAAGGACTCGGGCTGGTTGCTCGCGTGTCGACGATCGGGTCGAGTGCGCGCGACGCACGACGTCGTGTCCGTGACCGACGTGGCGCCGACGATCCTCTCCCTCTTCGGCCTCCCGCCGTCGCCGTGGATGGATGCCAACGCAAAGGCCTTCCTGGCGCTCGACGGATGACTCGGACCCACGCGCAGGGCCTGTCGGAAGCGATTTCCACATCCGCTCAACCCGGCATGGCACGAGCGACGAAAAGACTTCCACTCTCTTGGCCTCCTACGCCCCGATGACCCCGCCGGCCCCCTCGCGCCCGGAGACCAGTGCGTCGCGCCGAGAGGCCTTCGACGCGCGCGGAGCGGCCATCGGAGTCGTGATCCCGGCCTTCCGCGTCGCGCCCCAGATCGAGCGCGTGATCCGCGGCATTCCGCCCTGGGTCACCTCGATCATCGTGGTCGAGGACAAGAGCCCGGACGATACCGCCGCGCGCATCGCGCAACTCGCCGATCCGCGGGTCACCTTGATCCGACACGACGTGAATCGTGGAGTCGGCGGAGCGATGAAGTCGGGCTTCGAGGAAGCGATTCGTCAGCACCTCGATGTCGTCGTGAAGATGGACGGCGACGACCAAATGGACCCGGCGCACCTGCCGGCGCTCGTCACTCCACTCCTCGACGGCGCGGCCGACGTCACCAAGGCGAATCGCTACTCGAGCCTCGGTTCGCTGAGAGGCATGCCCCTCGTTCGCGTCGCCGGAAATGCCGGTCTCGCATTCCTAGTCAAGATGGCGTCGGGCTACTGGAACGTGTTCGATCCGGCGAACGGCTACGTCGCCGTGCGCGGCGAGGCGCTGGCGCGTATCGACATCCCATCGCTGCCCAATCGCTACTTCTTCGAGAGCGGCCTATTGATCGAGTTGGGCATCCAGCGCGCCGTCGTGCAGGACGTCGCGATCCCCGCCCGCTACGCCGACGAACACAGTTCGTTGTCGCCCGCGCGCGTTCTGTTCGAGTTCCCGCCGCGCCTCGTGCTCGGGCTCGCGCGACGAATCTTCTGGCGCTACTTCGTGCACGATTTCACGGTGCTCTCCGTGTACCTGCTGCTCGCCATACCGCTCCTCGCCTGGGGTGTCGGCTTCGGCCTGTCGCAGTGGTTCCTGCTCCAGCGCGCCAACCAACTCGCCTCGGCCGGCATCGTCATGTTGGCCGCGCTGCCCATCATCCTCGGCGCGCAATTGCTCCTCCAAGCCGTGGCGCACGACGTCCAGAACGTACCGCGCACGCCGCTCACCCCTCCGTTTTCCCGTTCACGTGTTCGCTGACCGCGAATCCAGGATCGCAATCCCATGTGTGGCATCTTCGGAGCCGTGTTCTCGCGCGAAGGCGCCTTCGATCCGGGGTTCGTCCGCGACGTCCTCGAGAAGCTCTACGCGTTCTCGAAGACGCGCGGCAGCGAGGCCGCTGGCCTCACGGTCGTCAACGGCGAGTCGATCGACGTATTCAAGCAAGCTGGGTCCGTCGAGCGCTTCCTCGAGAGCCCGACGTTCCATGAACTGATCGCGCGTGGTGTCGCGCTGTACGAGAAGAACCGCGCCGGGGCATCGCCCGTTGGCTTGGCGATGACCGGTCACACGCGACTCGTCACCAACGGCTTCCAGTCGAACGAAGACAACAATCAACCCGTGATCGCCGCCGGCTGCGTCGGCATCCACAACGGGATCATCGTGAACGACGGCGAGCTGTGGAATCGATTCCGCTCGCTGACCCGGCGCAGCGAAGTCGACACCGAGGTGCTCGTCAACCTGATCCGCAAGTTCTTCGAGGACAAGGGCGACCTCGGATGGGCTGTTCAACAGGCCTATCGCGAGATCCAAGGCGCCGCGTCGATCGCGTTCGTGTTCGAGGATCTCGACGAGCTGCTCCTCGCAACGAATACGGGCTCTCTGCACATCCTGACCGACGAAAAGCGTCGTTTCCTGGCCTTCGCGTCGG
>JAYTBY010000013.1:0-5098 GCA_043736755.1 Planctomycetota bacterium
CCTTCGCGCTCTGCCCGCAGGGGAGGGAGAACGGCGGAGGAGCGCTTGGCTCCGTACCTCGGTTGGGCCCCCGGCGTCCGTGCCGCGGGTCGTACGTACCGCGCAGGACCCGCACGGAGCTCCGGGCGCAGCGGACTTGAGCGGAGGCCCGGGACGACCGATCCTGACGTCACCATGCAGTCGCGAATCCAAGCCACACTTCTCTGCGCGCTCTTCCTCTCGGCCTGTACCTCGCGGGTCGAGACCTCGTCCTCCCCCGGTGCCACGACTCCGGCGACGACCGCGACGCTCGAGCCCAAGGAGTCGAAGGTCTGGTTCGAGGGCACCTTCGCGGACGGACTCGCGCAGGCTCGCGCGGAGAAGAAGCTCGTCTTCGTCGATGTCTTCGCGACCTGGTGCGCTCCGTGCAAGAAGCTCGAGAAGGTCACGTTCCCGCACCCCGACGTGAAACCCGTGCTCGCGCAGATGGTCTCGATGTCGATCGACGCCGAGAGTCCGGCCGGAATCCCCGTCGCAGCCAAGTACCGCGTGAACAGCTATCCGACCATGCTCGTTCTCGACGCCGGCGGACAAGAGATCGGTCGCTTGGTCGGCTTCAAGGAGCCGTCGCTGTTCCTCGCGGACCTCAAGAAGGTCCGCGCGCGCGCGGCTCGCTAGCCCGGGTTCACGAACAGACCAGGTCCGCTCATCAGGCGAACGGGCCGCCCGCAGCCTCTTCGATGCGGGCGGTGTTCACCCGCGCCGGCGGTTGCATGACGTATTCGTCGAGGGGCACGAGATCGGGGCGCTCCACAGCCGGACGACCGGAGCGGGAGAAGCGTTCGGTGCCGTCCGGCAGTGCGCGTCGCGCGAGCGATCGCCAGCGCACGGCGTTCGAATAGTCGAGCCCGGTCGCTTGAGCGAGTTCGAGCGCATCGCACGCGGCGAGCGCTTCGAGGTCGACGATGCCGACCGACAGGAGCGCTCCACGCGACTCGTCGGCCAAGTCCTGAAGCACGTTGAGCGGCGTGCGCGGTGACGGATGGCGCGCGGGCGCGGACGACTCTTCGACGATCGGCAGTGCGGCGGATTCGGCGTCCTCCAACGCGTCGAGCTCGCGCCAACGCGCCAACGCGCGGTCATAAGGACGCGGGGGCTCGGGCGTGCGCACGACTTCCGTGGTCACGACTTCCACCTCCGTGGTCGCGACTTGCTCCGCCTCGAGCAGCGCTGCATCCGTCCGTGAGTTCGCGCCCGGGCCGAGGCGCGTGATCAAGTGGCGCGCCTCGCGCTGGAAGCGTGCCGCGGCGCTGGGCGTGCTCACGAGCAGCTCGGCCAATCGCTCGAGGTCGAATTCGAGGACCGCGTCGAGTGACGGGCAGCCGGAACGACGCAAACGCATCAGCGATTGCGGACCATCGGCGTGCAAGGCGCACAGAAGAGCCAATCCGTCCATCGGTCACCTCCAACAGGGCGAGCCCTGTAGCTCCCGGTCTACCTCCCCCAGGCCGAGAAAGCTAGCGCAGGGCTCGGCGGGCTGCGGCGTAGAAGGATCCTGTCCCACGGGCGGCATCGATCGCGGGCCAGCGCGCGATCCCGGCCAGGGCTCGCGCCGCGCGGCTGTCCGGTTCGCGCAAGGAGACCGGCGCGCGCGCCTGGACGCTGCGCACCACGGCGTCGTCCATGGGGACCCAGCCGACGAACTCCGGTGCGCGCGTCAGGAAGCGCTGGCTGGCTCCACGGAATCGCTCCCACGCAGCGTGGGCCGTCGCCTCGTCCGGCGAGCGGTTCATGACGACGCCGACTTGGACGCGACCGTTGACGGTCGTGACGTGCTTGTAGAGCGCGTAGGCGTCCGAGAGCGACGTCACCTCGTGCGTGGTGACGACGAGCAACGCCGTCGCTGCCGCGAGGTGCGCCATCGTGGCGTAGGAGAGCCCCGCCCCGTGGTCGACGATGACGAGATCGAAGGCCTCCTCGAGCGGTTCGAGCGACTCGAACAGCCGGTCGAGCTCCTTGCGCGTGGGGTTCGCAAGCGCGGCGCGCCCGACGCCTCCCGAAAGAAGTTGCATTCCGCCCGGAGCCTCGACGAGCGCGTATCCGGCCGAGATCTCGCCGTCGAGCACGTGTCCGAGGTCGAAACGCGGTGCGACACCCAAGAGGAGATGCGCGTTGGCCATCCCCGCATCGAAGTCGACGAGGCAGACGCGCTCGCCCATCTTCGCGCGCTGAACGGCGAGGTTCGTGGCGACGATGCTCTTGCCCGTCCCGCCCTTCCCGCTCGCGATGGAGAGGACGCGCGAGAGCTTCTTCTGGGGCGGGCGAGCGAGATCGCCGGCTTGGCGCAGTTTTGCGCCGAAGCGGGCGAGGCTCCAGGTCGTGCCGTTCAGCATGGGGGGCGGAGTGCGATGCGGCTCGAGATGCGGTGCAGGGTGAAGCGGCGAAGCCTACGCACGCGATCCGGGCCGCGCCATAGCGCGCGTGACTCGCGGAATGCAACCTCGCATCTTGACCGGCATGGAGAGCTTCGGTCTCGCGGTTTCGATCTTCTGCGTGCTCGCGTCGTGCTCGTCGATTCCCCCGGATCCGGCGCGCGAACGGGACGAGCGGGCGCTCGCAGTCGCTGAGGCGCGCCTCGTCGCGGATCCGTCGGGCGAGGACGCGGCGGTCTGGGTCGGACGACGGCTCGGCTACCTCGGTCGTTACGAGGAGGCGATCGAGGCGTTCACGCGCGGGCTCGAGCACCATCCGGACTCCGCGTGGTTGCTCCGCTTTCGCGGACACCGTTGGATCACGTTGCGGAGGTTCGACCGCGCCGTGGACGACCTCGAGCGCGCGCGTGTGCTCGCTCTCGCGCGCCCGGACGAGATCGAGCCCGACGGGAAGCCCAACAAGGCCGGCATCCCGCTCGGGACGTTGCGCTCGAACGTCGACTACCACCTCGGGCTCGCGCTGCTGCTCGCCAGTCGCACGGAACGCGCGGCGGTCGTATACCTCGATGGGCTCGAACTCGCGAATTCGAACGACGATCGGCATGTGAGCCACGTGTTCTGGACTTGGATCACACTCGTGGAGCTGGGTCGGCGCGACGAAGCGGCGCGACTGCTCGAGCCGATCTCACGCTCGATGACGATCCACGAGAACGTGGACTACCGCGACGCGCTGCTCCACTTCCAAGGAGTTCTCTCGCGCGAGGAACTCCTGCGCGACGCCAAGCCCGGCACGACCTCCTTCGCGACGCGCGCGCACGCCGCGGCGCGCAAGGCCGCGTTCGACGGCGACACGAGAGCAGCGCGCGATCTCTACTCACGCGTCGTGGTCGCCGGCCCGATGGCCGCGTTCAGTTGCATCGCGGCCGAGGTCGCGGTCGGCGCTCTCGACGGAGTTTCGGCCAGCGGAGAGCACGGCGTGCGCTGACGTCCGAGCACGCGCACCATCGACTCAGCGGTCACGGTCCGCACCGCGCCGATCCGCGGAGTCCCTCGAACTGTGGAGCACGCGGAGGACGACGATCGCGCCCCGGCGATGGACTTAGAACAAGCGGTACTTGGAGAACCGGAGGAGTTCCCGGGCGCGAGCGTCGCGCGCTGCGCGCCAGCTAACGCGGCACGCTCCGCCGGATCGCTCGAACCGGCAGACATGGTCCAGCGTCCGTTCCAGATCGACGACGAAGGCCTGGGCGAGGTCCGGGCGTCACGAGTCCAGGACGAACCGCGAGAGGATCTCCTCGACGTCGCGCTCGGCCCGCGGCGCGTAGCGCCAGCCGCGGGCGGGGCTCACGATCGGCTCGACCGCTTCTTCCGGACTTGCTCGAGTTCGTCGATCTTCCGCCGCATCCGCTCGAAGAACTGGGGTCCCCCACGGCGAGTTCGGCCGCTCTCGAGGCCCTCACGGAGCAGTTCCTCGACGCGCCGCTCCGCCTGTCGACGAGCGTCCTCGCGGATCAGGTCGGTGAAGTACTTGCTCGACGACCCGTACTCCGCCGCGCGTTCCGCGACGTACTCGCACTGCTTGGCGCTCAGATCGAGCTGGATCCGCAACGGGCTCGGGTACTTCTTCACTGGACCGACGCTACCACCGGCCCGAAGACCCTGCCAATCCGCAACCGAAGGCCCGGCGCGCTCGCACCGCGGCGCGCGAACTCGCGAGTGGACACACGATTTCGCCATTCTCCGCGCCGGGGACCAGGGCGCGGACGCACTCGCAGTCGAGGACAACGAGGGGACCTCGACTCGGGGTCCGAGCGAACGCGTCGGGTCAGGATGGATGGATCGGTTCGCGCGCGACGGGCCCCCGCGGGTCGGAACGCGTTGGCGCCGTGACATTCGTCCCGGTCGAGGAGTCGATCGCCCGAGGATGCATCGACCGATTCCCCTGATTCTCCGCCGGCAGTCAGGCCGGAGCGCGCGCTCGAAGTGCTCGACCCCGTTGGCGAGTTGATTCAGCTTCGCCAAGTTCGTCGTCCTCGCGTTCTGGGCCAGCACGCCTCGAGACGAACTCGAGCGCACGAGCACCCGCGCGTCAGGTGCTCGCCGCCGACTCGCTCAACTACCCCACGTCACGCGGATGCCGTTCGTCGTGTTGAACCCGGACGGTGTGCAGAACGGTGCGATGTTCCGATACCAGGCTTGGTAGCGCATCGTCGTTCCCGCCGCGACCGAGCCGAGCGTTGCGAGACTCGAGCCCGGACCGCTGGGCAGGCTCACGACTCCGCCGACGGCCGTGCGCGTGCCGAGGCGCACGACGGTCCCGCCGGCGCAGCGCAAGCCGTCGCCGAACGCAGCGCCGACTCCACCTCCAACTTCGGCCGTTCCTTGGAAGAACAGCGCCGTCGTCGTCGCCGGCAAGCCGGAAGCCGTGAGGCGCAACGTCTCCGACGTGATGAGGTTCGTGCCGCCCGCGACGAGACGACCGCCGATGCCGATCGAGTTCGTGCAACCCGCGCCGCTGCCGAAAGGACTCGAATTGCCGCACGGACACGCGGTGGCGCTGCCATCGCCGAGACAGAAGGCCGTGTACGGCGGGCACGTCGCGAGCGCACCGAAGTTCGTCGACACGAGCCCGCCAGCCTCACGGAAGGAACCGCCTGCATACGTCAGCGTGCCATCGCCGTCCGGCG
>JAYTBY010000014.1:0-2331 GCA_043736755.1 Planctomycetota bacterium
CGGCGCGACGCTCTAGCCGGAGTACGCGGACCTCGAGCGAGTTCTCCGTGGAACAGCTCGACATCGGTTCGAACCCGAGTTGGATGACCGCACCCGAGCTGATGCTCTCGGCGCTCGGATTCCGCGGCGAAAACTCTCCGTCGAATGCTCGCTCGAGATCGCCGAGTGGTTCCAGATCGACATCAGCGTGCGAATCATCGCCGTCGCGGCTCCCGCGGACGAACATTCGCTCGTCGACGAGCCAGGTCGTCACGTCCATGTCCTCAGCGTTCATCCAGACGGACGCGCGATCCGGCAAGCCATAGGTGAGCGTGAGTACGCCCTTCCGCTTCGGGGAATCGATCGTGTAGGTCGCGACGTGGCTGTCGAGGGCATTCGTGCGACGCCTCATGCCATCGAAGAGTTCGTTCACATCGGCCGCGCGGGGCACGGCGAGGGAACACGTCACGGCGAGGATTTGCGTGAGCACAAAGACCTCCTGAATGCGCCCAGGGTTTCGGTCGGTGGCTAGGTCTCGCCGATCATGAGCGCGCCCGGCGTGGGCGTCCAATGCGCAGCGCCTCGGTCACGAGGTTCTGTACGAGTCCGCGATTCGTCGCTGCGTACCTAGACTTGAACGAACGACGCGGACCGGACCCGCGCGGGAATCCGGTCCGCGTGCGCGGAGATCGAGTGATACTCGAGGCTCAGCCGCCCGTCGGGTCTACGACGAGCTCGCCCATGTTTTCGATGCCGAGGTTATTGGCGAGGTTGTTGTCGTCACCGGCATCCAAGATGATATTGCCGGCCGCGTCGCGGTCGGTCTTCGCGACCTTGCCGCTCACGATAGCCCCGTTGTCTTCGACGGTGGCCCCCGGGATCGCTGCGGCCGAAACGCCGAACAGCTTCGCGGTCTTGCCGCCGAAAACGGAAACGGCGACGAGGGAAACGAGTGCGACGCCGGCGACGATCAGGCCGTACTCGACCAGGGCCGCTCCGCGCTTCGCGCTCTTCGTGTTCTTCAGAGTCTTCATGTGCAGTTCCTTGTGGTTCAGATGACAGCCTTGGGGATCCCCGGTCCATGCCTGCTGCCGCGGCCAGGACCTCTATCGAGCCAGCCCACTCCGGCCTGCCGGTCGGAGTTCGCTGCCCATTCTACCCCCCTTGCGATTTCATGCCGGAAAGTCGCGACTTTGCGGCACTGAAGGAGGGATTCGCGTCGATGCAGGCCTGGTATTGCGTCTGCGCCTCACTCGACTGACCCGCCGCTTCCGCGACGAGGCCTCGGTGGTACGCGACGCGCCACGGCGGCGCCCCGAGACGGGAGGCGCTCTCGATCGAGGCGCGGGCTCCGTCCAGGTCACCCATCATGTATTGGACACCCGACAGCGCTTCGCGCAGGCCGGCATGGTCCGGTGTGTACTGAATTTGCATGTCGAGCAATCGACGTGCGAGTTGAAGGTTTCCCTCGTCAATCGCGATGCGACTGCGCAACACGCCGGCATCGGGGTGACCCGGCTGCACGCGGAACACCATGTCGAGGTAGTTCTGCGCCTTCTCCGGCTCGCCCGCGTCGTAGGACAACGTTCCCGCCGCCATCAGCGTGCGAGCATGTCCGGGGAACTCGAGCGCGAGGCGCTCGATCGAGTTCCTTGCGCGATCACAATCGACGAGCAAGCTGCCCGACGAATTGATGCCGTCATTGCGGCCGGCTTCATAAGCGGAAAGCAGGCCGTCGAGCCTTTCATCGGGGCCGCACTCTTGATCACGATGGCCGAACGAGGAACTCGCACAGCTGCTGATGAGCAGCGCGCCGAACGCGAGCAGAACCGAGTGCATCTTCAAGTTGAACTTCATGGCGCTCACCTCACTTCCCCGCCGGCTTGGCCGGAGTCTTCGAGGCCTCGATCGCATCCTGCTTCTGCTGCTCGTCCTTCGGCAGCCCGTCCTTGGGCTGACGACCGAGCAACTCACTCGTGGACGGATAAGCCCACAAGCGCGCCTGACTCGGCTTGTCGCGCATGATCGTCGGACTGACCGTGATCATCGTCTCGCGGTCCTTGTCCTCGAACTGCTTGTCCTGGAAGAGCCAGCCGAGGATCGGGATGTCGCCCAGGAACGGTGTCTTGCCGGCTTGGTCCTTGCGCGAGCGATCTTGGAGACCGCCGATCAGGAGGACTTCACCGTCACGCACGCGCGCGCTGGTGCGCAGGTTCTTCTCGGCGAACGCGACGGTCTCTTGCGGAGTGCCGGTCGTCGTCCGTACGAGCGTCGTGAGCGCAAAGTCAGGATTCGAGACCGACGGAGCTACGTCCATCGTGATGAATCCGTCCTCGTCGACGAGCGGTCGGA
>JAYTBY010000015.1:0-11426 GCA_043736755.1 Planctomycetota bacterium
TCCCTATTTGGTCTTTCTCCAGGTGGGGTTTGCCCTGCCACCGCGGTCACCCGCGGCGCGGTGCGCTCTTACCGCACCGTTTCACCCTTACCGACGTCCCGAAAGACGCAGGCGGTTTGTTTTCTGTGGCACTTTCCCGGGCCTTGCGACCGGTTGTCGTTGACAACCACCTCGACCCCGAGGAGTCCGGACTTTCCTCCCCTTCACGTTCTGTGAAGAACGCGATGGAGCGGCCGCCTGGACCTCTCACGCAGATCCCATCGTAGTGCTTCAAGAGACTCCGCGCATCGGTTGTTAGGACACCTAGGCCCGCGGCGGGAACGTCTCTACGCTGTGCGTCATGGCGACGACCCTGCCCACCGTCACCTACCTCGAGCTGCGCGAGTCGAACGCGGACGGCAGTGCAGCTGCCGGCCTCTCGCACACGGGGAAAGGTCTAGTCCTGCTGCACGTCCAAGAACTGGCGGCGGACGGCGTCCCACGCGGCGCCGTCACGATCGTCCACGACGCCGGTGGACACGGCGGTCAGTTCCTGCGCGTGGGTCGTCGGCTCGCGGAGGCCGGATGGGCCGTGGCGCTGCCCGACCTGCGCGGCCACGGGCTCAGCGAAGGCCCGCGTGGTCACACCAACGGCGTCCAAGAGGTCGTGCGCGATTTGGGCGACGTCCAAGATCACCTCGCCTATCGACAACCGGATGCGCCGCGCGTGCTCATCGGTCAGGGACTCGGAGCGCTGTGGTGCCTGGCATTCGCGAGCGAGCGTCCGGACGGCATCGCGGCCCTCGTGCTCACCGCGCCGCTCGTCGATCCGTTCTTCGATGTGCCGGTCGCTGCTGGCGGGTTGATGAAGTTCTTCAAGAAGGTCGTTCCGGAATCCGCGGGACGCATCGGTTGGGATCCCGCGTCGCGCACGAATGAGGACGAGGGGCGCGCGGCGCTCATCGCCGAGCCCGCACACGACGTGATCACGGTGCGCGCCAGCGACGAAGCGCGCGCCGCCGCGCGGCTCTATCTGCCCCGGCTCGCGAGCCTCGCGATGCCGGTCTTGGTCGTCGTGGGCGTGGACGATCGCATCGCACCGGCGAACAAGGTTCGAGCGCTCAACGGTCCGCGCGTCGAAGTGCGCGAGTTCGCCGGTGCTCACCACGACTTGTTCCTCGACGGTCGCGCGAGCGATGTGTCGGAAGCGATCGTGCGCTGGCTCGACGCGAAGCTCGCGCGCTGAACGGCGGGCGACGCTCGCCGGTGTGAGTTCTCCGAGCCGGTAAATCGTTCACAGTCGCTCAGAGCCTGTGAAGTAATCACAAGCGACGCGCCGCGGAAGCGGCGCAACGAGGGTCTGAGAGGCTGTAGGTTCGATTTCTTCACAGCCTCTCAGAGGCTGCGGATGGATGCCTACATCAAGCCGACGCGGCGGAACCGGGCTCGCCCGATTCCAACCAATCCCGCAGGAGGACCAGCGCGCTCAACGAGTCGCGACGGCCCTTCCAATCCGCGCGCCGAGTCCCGGCCTCGCGCAGGAGTTCTTCAGCAGCCTTCGTCGTCAAGTGTTCGTCGTGCAGGACGAGCACGAGGCGCGGAAAACGGGCCGAGAGTCGTGTTGCGAAAGCGCGCACGTCGACCGCGCGTGCCCCCTCGGTGCCGTCCGCATTGCGCGGAAGTCCGACGAGCAGCACGCCGATCGAGCGTTCGTCGAGGAGTCTGGCGACGCACGCCAACAACTCAGGGCCATCACCTGGTCCCGCGAACGCATCGAGCGGAACGGCCGCGATCCGCAGCGGATCGACTGTGGCGAAGCCCGTGCGCTTCGTTCCGTGATCGACTGCGAGAACGCCGGGCTTCATCGCCGCGAGAGTAGAACGGTCGCCCGATGAGCGCGAGTCCGTTCCCGCCCGCGTCGAAGCGCACGTCCGCGCGCCGGCCGGCGGCTACTCATCGCCGAGGAGTTGGCGGAACGCGGGTCCGATTCGGGCGCCCAGGAGTTCGTTCCCGGCCGGCCCGAAGTGGCATTGATCGATGTAGATCTCCCGATCCACGGTTTCGAAGACGCGGGATGCATCGAGGAAGTGGAGGCCGCGTGCGATGAGTTCGCGCGACCTCTCGCGCAGCAACGGATACCCGGCACGTGGTCCGTCGGACCAATCCGCGCTCGGGGGCACGATGGAGGCCTCCTTGGTGCTTCTCGGTTTCGAGCCCTCGTCGCCGAGCGTCGGTTGCAGCACGTGCATGTACTCGATCCCACGCGCGCGGCAAACAGCGTGGAGCGAGATCGAGGCCTCGGCCCAGGCGTCGACGCACATGCGCATGCGCAGAGCCTCGGATGCCGGGAAGTCGGGACCTTGCAACTGACGACGCTTGCGCGGATTCACGTTGCTCGCTTCGTCCGTAATCGTGCGCTCGAGTTCGTGTCTCCGCCTGTTGATGTCACGCAGCCGCCCAAGCGTCCACGTGTCCAGGATGCTGCTCCGCGCGAACCCGAAGCGCAGCGTGCGTTCGATTGCCCTCCGTGCCTCGTCGCGCAATGCGAGGAGCTGGACGACGACTTCGAGGGGGATCCCATTACTACTCCCGTAGCTCGCCGCCGAAGCCGCCCAGGTGGGCGCGTTCGGATAGATCGGGTGCGTGTTGTCGTACGCGTTCTCCATCGCGAGGGCGACCTCGTTGAATCCGTCGATGTTGACGACGGCTTCGGGGCGCGCGCCGAGTGTCAGCAGAAACGTGACGCGGTGGAGCTGCTGCGGTTGCTTGTATGACGCGTGACAGAAGTTCAGCACTCGCACCTTCCGCCCAGCCATGCGCGGATCCGATTCGATCGTCTCCGCCAGCGGTGCTGCCTGGGTTTCAGCGAAGCAAGCGCCGAACGATCCTCCGACCACGACGACTTCGTAGTCCCGCGAGTCGGGGTTCTCGCGGAAGTAGCGCAGCACTCCACCCGTGTCGTGCTCGGTCTCGGCGCCGTAGTAGGAATGCAGGATCGGCAGAGGCAACCCGTTCGACAGCGGCCGGTCCTCTTCATGGCCACCCGGGACGAACCTACGAATCGGATCGAGCATCGCTTCGATTCGCGCGGTGACTGCTCCAGAGTCGTAGCTCTTCCCATGCCACGAGCGCCAAGCACGATGGCCGAATTCCGCGGCAACTGACGCCAATACGGTCGCAATCGTCACGATCGCAACCCGCCTCGGGATGGCCTGGCGGGGGCGCGGCGTCTGGAACGGCTGGCTGAACGGCGGAGAAGTCATCTCGCTCGAATCACTTCGGCCAACTCGAGTTTACCCCGGTGTCGAGGGCGCACCACGGTCCGACGGCCGGTGGAATGCAAGCGCCACGAGCACGAGGACGGCGCCGACTCCAGCCAACAGCAGAGCCCGACTCAGACCATGAGGCCAGTAAGACACTTCGAAGGATCTACTTGCGCGCGGTTCCACATCGAAGGCGCACACGGTCGACAGGAACGGGCGCGATCGAACTCCATCGAGCGTCCAGCCCTGCGAGTACGCCTGCAAGACGATGAGCACACCGTCGAATTCGCGGTCGAACTCGAACGACACGCCCCGTGAACTCCAGCGCAAGGCGGTCAAGGCTGGCGTGCGCGACAGTTCCTCACGAATCATCGCCAGCGTGTCCGCGAGCTGCGTGCGCTTCCACGTACTTTCGATGCGCTCGCAGGCCGCCCGGCCGAGGAGGTAAGCGCGGGGCAGCGTGTCCTCGAGTGCGAACACACCGTGGCCGAGCGACGTGACGCCCTCGTCGGTCGACAGGCGATGGTCGTGGATGCGCGTGACTCCGAGGAGGCGCGCCGCATCGAGTTCGTTCTTGCGCAGGCCTGCGCCAGGGCTGGTCGGGTGCAAGTCGAAACCAGCGTTCACGACGCGGAAGAACGTCGTGAGGAAGCCGTGCAGGCTGCGGAAGTGGACGGGATCGAAGGCGGAGACGGACTCGATGCCGATCAGCAGGTTCTGGTTCGGCGTCACGGCCGTCAGCACGCGCTCGCGGGGCTCGGCCGCGGCGACAGGAACCAGTTCGAAGGGAGTCCAGTACGCGTCGAGGCGCTGGAGCCAACCGTTCGGCGCGAGCACCACGGCCTGGCAAAAGACGATGCCCGTGATCCACGTGCCGGCCCGGCGCGGCAGGAACCACAGCACGATCGCGGCCAGCGCGAACGCAGCGATCGAAGCGCTGTGCCCGACCACGAGTTCCGCGCGCGCGCGCTCCGGGAGGTCGGCGAGGGAGCCCCACCGCTCATCGGTGCCGATGTAGAGCCAGGCTGCGCCGAGTGCGCATCCCACGGCGAGCGTCGCGCGCGCGACGACCCGACGACGTTCGACTGCGGAGAGGCGCGTGAGCTCCTCCAAACCGATCGCTGACGCGATCCCGAGCAGCACGAACAACGAGAGGTGGTACTTCGTGAACAGGATCTCGTTCAGGAAAGGCACTCGGCCGACGAAGTCCAGCCACGGCACGTGCTGGATCTTCAACCCGGCCATGAACGTCGCCACTGCGATCGCGACGAACAGCCGCCGCCGTGTCGCCGCTCTCCGCAACGCGGTCCCGACGAATGCGACGCACGCGAAGAACGCACCGCACGTGGCGTAGTTCGTCATCCAGCGCACCGATCGATCGATGCGCAGGAGGTACGGATGCAGCCCGTGGACGTTGGGCAGGAGCAGGGTCAGCATCGCGTCGCCGTCCAGCGCGGTCGTCGATCGCGCGGCGGTCGCCTGCGTGAACAGATCGCCATCGCTCCGCGCGACGAGGTACGGCACGAACGAAGGCGAGGCCATGAGGGTGGAGGCCAACGCCAGAACCGCCATCCACAAGAATCGCCGACCACGACGGCCTCTCGACTCGGAGTCGCACAGAAGTTCCGCTACGAACACCACGCCGATGGCGATCGAACCCACGAACGCTTCCTGCAGTGCGCCGGCCGCGATCGCGGAGACGTGTGCTGCGACGAAGAGCGCGACATGTCGACGCCGCGCGCTGCCACGGGCGACGTGGACGGCGGCGAAGATTGCCCATGGCAGCCAAGCGAAGCTCCGGAAGTGCACCATGTTGAGGTGCTGGTAGGTCACGCCCGAGAGCCCGATCGCGAGTGCTAGCGCGAGCGCGATCGACGATCTCGTGTAGAGGCACAAGAGCGCGAACAGTCCGACGAGCAAGAGCTCCACGTGCAGCAGCACGAAGAGGTCGAACATCCACGGTGATGCCGGGAGTAGCGGCAGCAGGAGATTCGGCGGATAGAGGACTCCAGGCTGGAGCGATTCGAGGAGCGGTGCCCCGAGCCCGTTGTGCAAGTTGACGAGGGGAACCTCCCCCCGCGTGAGCGACTCGCGGATCCAGGCGAGCCACGGTTCGTCTTGCGACCCACCCGCGCCGGGATCCAGGAGCGGCTGCGTGTCGGAGTCGCCGGCGCGCCGCGTCGGGTCGATAGAGAACGTGCTGTGCGAAAACGTGAAACCTTGGAAGGCGACGGCGCGGAACACGACGAGCGGAGCGAGGAAGAGCAGGATCCACGTCGCCCATCGCGCCGCGCGCGAGGATCCGGCGTGCTGGCCAGAGTTCACCGGTCTGCGGTCGGTCGTCTCCTCCGGCGTCATGCGTCGGGTCTCGCACGATGCGCACGATCCATGAGTGCCCGCTCCGAAATCGAGAGGCACTCCACGACTGCGCTACGACGGTTCATCGAACTGCCGGAAGCGAGGATCGTGGAGCGACCGTCTGGTTCGTCGTGCGCGACGTTGCGCGGGGAGAGAGGGCATGGGGCGGAACTTCTTGTGGCATGTTCCCGCCTGGCAGCCTGTGGTGGAAGTCGCTACAGCGGCTTGGCGCGTGTTCGCGCCGCGACGTCGAGCTCGGCGGGCCGTGCAGAGCGGCCAAGAAGCCGCTTCCGCCGTTCCTTCCGCGGCGACTTCAGTCTTCGAACTCGTCGACCCAGGCCATCTGAATCGCTTCGAGGATCTTCTCGTTGCTCTTCATCGGATCGCCGGCGAATCCAGGGAGCTCCGTCACGAATCGGTGCAAGTCCGTGAACCGGACCGTGAGTGGCGCTGTCTTCGGATGACGATCGACGAGGTGGATCGCGATGGCGCGCACGTCCGTCCACTCGAGTCGTTCCGTCATCCGACGTCACCGAGGTTCTTGCCCATCAGCGCCTTCTGCGCGACGTTGTTCATCAAGAGTGCCGCGAGCGGGAGCGCCGCCCGCTCGAACTCGTCGCGCACCTTTTGGAGTTCCTTCACGTCGACACCTCGAGTGGCCGACTTGGCGCGGAGGAGTGCTTCCTCGAGATCGAGAATGCTCTCCTTGTCGAGCCCGGCGCGGCCAGCGTTCAAGTGCTTCTCCGTTGCGTGGATCATCGTGCCGATCTCCGTGCGCAAGTCCGCCGCACGTCGCGCCGCGAAATCGTCGACCGCGTGCGCGAATCCCGACTGCAGCATGCCTTCCACCTCGGCATCGGAGAGCCCGTGCATCGGCGCCACATCGATGTGAGCCGTGACGCCGGTCGAGTGCTCCTTCGCGCTGACCGTGAGCAGCCCGTCGGCGTCGATGTGGAAGCGCACCGCTACGCGCGCCATCCCGGCCGGCATCGGTGGGATACCCTTCAACTTGAAACGGCCGAGGGTGCGGCAATCGCTGGCCATCTCGCGCTCACCCTGCAGCACGTGGAAGTCGATGCCGGTCTGGTCGTCGGCGTAGGTCGTGAAACCCTCGGTCGCTTCACAGGGAATCGTCGAGTTGCGCTGAATGACCTTCGAAACCGCGCCGCCCATCGTCTCGACCCCGAGTGAGAGCGGAGTGACGTCGAGGAGCAACATGTCCCGTCGCCCGCCCGTCAGGATCTGGGCCTGTACGGCTGCACCGAGCGCGACAACTTCGTCGGGATCGAGCTCCGTGTGCGGCGCACGACCGAAGAACTGTTGCACGCGCCGGCGGATCACGGGCATGCGCGTCGAGCCGCCGACGAGGACGACCTCGTGGATGTCGCCGACCGCGAGCTTGGCATCCGATAGCGCGCGCCGGCACGAATCGATCGTGCGCTCAACGAGGTCCGCGGTAAGCGATTCGAACTCGTCTCGCGCCACGCGTCGTCGCCAAGCGACGCGTTTGCCCGGCACCATGAAGTGGATTTCGGACTCGGGCTGCTTCGAGAGCTCGATCTTGCAGTGCTCGGCCGCTTGCCGAGCTGCCTGCTGGAACGCCGGATCGCGAGTGACGGCGTCGCCGTGAGTCCGACCCAAATCGTCCCGTGCGAGATCCGCGAGCCGCTGGTCGAAATCGTCGCCACCCAAGCGCGTGTCGCCGTTCGTGGCGAGGACGCGGAACACACCGTCCTCGATGCTGAGAATCGTGACGTCGAACGTGCCGCCGCCGAGATCGAAGACCGCGACGTTGCCCTTGTCGCGCTGATCCAGCCCGTACGCGAGGCTCGCGGCCGTCGGCTCGTTCACGATGCGGAGGACGTCGAGGCCCGCGATGCGTGCCGCGTCGCGCGTCGACTGGCGTTGAGCATCGTCGAAGTACGCGGGTACCGTGATCACGCACTTCGTGGGTGCCGGACCGCCTAGAGCGGTGCTCGCGACCTCGTGCACTTTCCGCAGGATGAACGCACTCAACTCCTCGGGGGAGTACTTGCGACCGCGCGCTTCCAGCTGGATCGATCCGCGTTCGTTCGCGGTGGCGGAGTAGGGCAGCGTCGCAAGTTCTTGCGCGACGTCGGCCAATCCGCGGCCCATGAACCGTTTCACGCTGAACAGGGTGTTCGTCGGATCGACGATCGCGTGATCGCGCGCCTCGCGACCGACGATCGGTGGGCCCGACTCGGGGAAGTGGAGCACGGATGGCACGAGACCGCTCCGGCCCTCGGGACGCAGGACGGTTGGGCGGCCGTCGCGCCAGATCGCAGCGAGCGAGTTCGTCGTGCCGAGATCGATGCCGAGAGCGCCGACCGCTGTCGGCTCCGGACTCGGGTTGTTCAGGACGTTGAGTTCGACGTAGCCCATCGTGTGACCAGAGCGTTCAGCGGCGTTCCGCACGCGCGAGCCGCAGGGACTCGATCTCGCGCAGCGCGCGGTCGAGGTAGCGCAATGCGTTGAGTTCGCGCCGCGCGAGGACGAGGCGCTCCGAGTTCCGCCCCGGGAGCGGCTCGAGGAGTGTTTCGAGTTGCGCGAGGTTAGCCGCGCGGCGGGCCCTGAGTTCGACTTCGAGTGCCTCGACCCGCGGATCCGCGGCCGCGCTCGAGCGCGCCTCGTCGAGCACCTCGTTCCACTCGAGGACTTCGAGCAGGAAAGCCTGCGGCATCGAGCGTTCCGCGTCCTCCGTCGGTCCACCGAGGTGCACGACCAGCCAATCGGCGCGCTGAGTTGGCTGTGCGAGAGCCTCGAACGCGCTGTTCAGTCGCGCGCTGTTCCGTTCGGCGAGTTCTCGGATCCTCGGCTCAGCGGCGGCGAAGAAGTCCGGGTGCACGAAGCGCGAGAAGCGTGTCGAGCGGCGTCTCACCTCGCGCTCGTCCAACCGGAAGGACGGAGCGAATCCGAGGATCTCGAACGGTGTCGCGGTCTCGTGGACCGCGTGGACGGATCCACACGCTCCGCAGGCGATCGGCGTCTCGAGCGGCGCGCCGCAAGCGGGGCAGTTCTGCATGGAGCGGCGCCGGAGGCGGAGCGGGTGAGTTGGGGGGACGGAGTCCGGTCTCTCGTCAGACGGCGAACGACTCGCCGCAGCCGCAGCTCTTGGCAGCGTTCGGATTCCCGAACTTGAAGCCGCGACCCATGAGGTTGTCCTCGAAGTCGATCTGCGTGCCGTTCAAGTAGAGGAAGCTCTTCGGGTCGCAGACGACGCGAACGCCCTCGACCTCGCTGAGCTGGTCGATCTCGCTGAACTGATCGTCGAATCCGAGCGTGTAAGAGAAGCCCGAACAGCCTCCGCCCTTGACGCCGACGCGCAGCGCGGTGGCTTCGGACATGCTCTGTTCCGTGATGATGCGCCGGATCTCTTTCGTGGCGCGTTCGGTGAGTTGAATCACGATTTCACGGCCTCCTGCGCCGAAACGGTTTCGTGCTGCTTCGCCTTGAAGTCGGCGATCGCGGCCTTGATCGCGTCCTCGGCGAGGACGCTGCAGTGGATCTTCACGGGCGGGAGCGACAGCTCTTCGACGATCGCCGTGTTGCGGATCTCCATCGCCTCGTCGAGCGTCTTGCCCTTGATCCATTCGGTCGCGAGCGAGCTCGACGCGATCGCCGAGCCGCAGCCAAACGTCTTGAACTTGGCGTCGACGATCCGGTCGCCCTCGACTTGGATCTGGAGCTTCATGACGTCGCCGCACTCGGGTGCGCCGACGACGCCGGTGCCGACGGTCGTCTTGCCCTTGTCGAGCGAACCGACGTTCCGCGGGTTGTTGTAGTGGTCGATGACCTTGTCGCTGTAGGCCATGGTGGTTTCGCTTCGATTCTTTTGGAGGGAGCTGGGCGGGTCGGGGTCGGGTGGGAGGAGCGTGTCGCTGGAGAGTCTTGCGGCCGGATCAGTGCGCGCTCTGCCACTTCACCGTGGAGAGGTCGATGCCCTCGAGGGCCATCTCGTAGAGGGGTGAGAGTTCGCGCAAGCGCTTCACTGCGCCCGCGAGTTGGTCGACCGCGAAGTCGACCTGTTCGAGCGTCGTCGTGCGCCCGAATCCAAAGCGGATCGAGCTGTGTGCCATGTCCTCGCCGATGCCCATCGCGCGCAGGACGTGGCTCGGTTCGAGGCTGGCGGACGTGCAGGCGGAGCCGGAGGACACCGCCAGGTCCTTGATACCCATGATGAGCGACTCGCCCTCGACGAATGCGAAGGACAGGTTCGAGTTGTTCGGCAAGCGGTGGACCTCGTCACCATTGCGCTTCACGTGACCGATCTCGGCGAACACGCGGCGTTCGAAGTGGTCGCGCAGCCTGGTCGTGTGCACTCGGTCCTTTTCGATGTCCTCGCGTGCGATTGCGCAGGCTCGACCGAGTCCCACGATCCCGGGCACGTTGAGTGTTCCAGAACGCATGCCGCGCTCGTGCCCGCCGCCGTCCATCTGGGCGGTGATGCGCACGCGCGGGTTCTTGCGACGGACGTAGAGGGCGCCGACACCCTTCGGCCCGTAGATCTTGTGACCCGAGAGGCACAGCAGGTCCACGTGGTCCGCCTCGACGTCGATCGGCAGCTTGCCCGCGGCTTGCGTCGCGTCCGTGAGGAGCAGGACGCCCTTCGCGTGGCACAGGGCACCGATCTCGCGGATCGGGTTCACCGTGCCGACCTCGTTGTTCGCCCACATGATCGCGACCAGCACCGTGTCGGGACGCAGCGCTTTCTCGACCGATTCGACCGTCACGCGCCCGGTCGGCAGCGGCTCGAGGTAGGTCACTTCCCAACCGAGCTTCTCGAGGTGCTTGCACGTGTCGAGCACGGCCTTGTGCTCGGTCAAGCTGGTGATCATGTGCCGGCCCTTGTCGCCGTACATGTCGGCGACGCCCTTGATCGCGAGATTGATCGACTCCGTCGCACCTGACGTGAACACGATCTCCTTCGCGTTGGCCGCGAGGAGGCTAGCGACTTCCGCGCGAGCGTTCTCGACCGCAGCCTCGGCGTGCCAGCCGAAGGCGTGGCTACGGCTGGCGGCGTTGCCGAAATCCTCGGTGAAGAAGGGCAGCATCGTCGCGAGGACGCGTGCATCGAG
Source organism: Planctomycetota bacterium (assembly GCA_043736755.1). Taxonomy (GTDB): domain Bacteria; phylum Planctomycetota; class UBA1135; order UBA1135; genus JAEUHZ01. The sequence continues at coordinate 10,697 of JAYTBY010000015.1, forward strand.
CGGCGTTGTCGCCTGGTGGTCGAAGTAGAGCGGCAGTTTCATGGTTGGCTCGTCATGGCCTGAATCGTCATGGCCTGAATCGATGGGGCCTGAATCGATGGGGCCTGAATCGATGAGGCCTGAATCGATGAGGCCCGGCTCTCCACGATCTGGATCGGTGCAAGGATCGCGGTGCCGTGCGACGGAAGCGCGTGCGTCGATGCGCTCACGCCAGAGCCGTTTCCCGCCGGGGAGAGGTCGTGCGGCTCGAGGCCGATCAGCGGGCTGGCCGAGCGGAGCGACCGCAGTGTCGTGCGCTCCATGAGGCGCCAGATGCCTTCGCGAAGTCGATGGAGCGGTGAGCGAATCGGGCAGACCGGTTCGACCTCGCACGTCGAACCGCCCGCGTCGGCGTGTGCCTCGCAACTCATCACGAGCGGCGCTCCCTCGAGCGCGACGACGACATCGCCGAGGGTGATGCGATCGGCCGAACGCGCGAGGACGTAGCCGCCGGTCGCTCCGCGCTGAGACTCGACGATGCCGGCGCGCGCCAAGTCCTTGACGACCTCGGCGAGGAGCCGGCGGGGGACCGGGTAGCTCTCCCCGATCTCGCGCACGCTGACGACCGCGCCTCCCCGATCCGCGATGTGGATCAGTGCGATGAGGCCGTACTCGGTTCGTTTCGTGAGCTGGATCAACGGGGGTCGGGAGTCGGGGTTCTCGAATCCGCACTGATTTGGTGCGCATTCGA
>JAYTBY010000016.1:0-11396 GCA_043736755.1 Planctomycetota bacterium
CGGACGCGTTGCACAGCAGGACCGCCGCATACAAGTTCTCCATTAGGTCGGAAGAGTCGCCTTCGGACCCTCCCATCATCTTCGTGCGGACGCGGGAAGTCATGACGCGGTGCTTCTCCACTGGATCAGGTTCAGGGTGCAGGCTCAGGGTGCAGGTTCAGGGATCCGGATCACCTGGACAAATTAGGGAGTGGCACGGCGACTGGGACGTAGCCTGAAACTTGCGCCTTCGGCCTTGACTCGTTCGGTGGGGAGTGTGAGGCTGACATCGAAGCTGGAAGGCGACCCCCAAGGGTTGGCCGCAGCGACGCACCTCAAGGCATCAGGATTCGCTCAACAAGGGATCCAAATGCAACTGAAACGTTTTGCGATGGCCGCCGCTGGAGTCGCTTTTCTCGCGATCCTTGCTACCGCCTCACTCCTGCCTGCAAGTGGTGGCTGGACGGTTAAGGACTCTGCAGGCAACACCATAGGTTCTGGATCGACCTCCGCCAGTGGTAACGTGTTCGTCTTCAGGGACAATCCCAATCAGAACCACCCCCCGAACACTAGCGGGAGTTGGGCAGTGAACAGTGCCGGTACGGGATACAGCAACGGTGGCGGACACACGGTCACCTTCGAGCACTACGGCGGCGGCGTGTGGGGTTGGACGAAGACCGACGACAGCACGGGTAATCCCGTTGACAGTGGGACCATGACGGGATCGAGCCCGGGTGGACCGCCCACTCCGTTCCCGTAGCGTAGCGGGGTGCACATTAACGACGAGCTTCTGAGGACGTAATTGTCGATCCACAACTGGTTTTATCAGCGCTCAGTCCTAGTAGTCGGAGTTGGTGCGCTAGCCCTCGCGATTGGCACTTTGGTTGCTTGCTTCGTATCCGGGACAGCATGCACCGCGCCTGCGGAGCGCATTCATGAGCCGTCGGTCGCGGTGCATCTTGAGCGCACCGCGACTTCCGAACTCTCCACGGTCCCGCCCGGGTTTGCTCGCGTGGACGGCGGCTCGCCGCTCGAGACCGCACCTCCCCCAATTGTGACGGCCCCGCGCGTAGCCACGATCACAGGACGAGTCGTGTGCAACTTGACTGGTGAAGCGATCGAGGCTGACATCAAGTTCGGGGATACACTTAACGGGACAGACGGCGCCGGTAGGTTCATTGTTGAAGATTCCGTTCCGGCGAATGCCAGTCTCACAATCACCAGTCAAGGCTACGCTCCTCTCGGTATCACGGTCGATCCCAGTTGGACCTGGCACGATCTAGGCACGCTTCGCTTGATTCCCTCTACGATCGTTGAGGTACGCGTAGAAACGGACACAGGAACACCGGTGCAAGGTGCCGTGGTCAGCATCGCGACCGTTGTAAGGCCTGGCACCGGCGGAAGCCGCATTGGAGCGCGCGTCGGAACGACCAACGATCTAGGCCTTCTGACTGTCGCACTGAGAACACCAGAGACGCTGGTCGCTACTTATGAGACTCAGTCGTCTTCTCCAGCAAACGCATTAGATTGCGAACGACTTGTGGTCCTTCAACTGTGTGACGTCGCCGATCGCGTCGGGCTGCGAGATCGTGATTCCAAGTCTCCAGTTGGAGGAGTCGATCTCGTTTTGACGAGAATAAGCGGCGTGCCATGGGTCTCGTTCTCAGCAACAACCAGCGACGCCGGCCTGATCAACACGCCCCTGCCCTATGGCCGCTACCGAGTGACCGATCCTGGGAATCGTCTCCTATTCTCAATCACTGAGGGTGCCCTGGCAAACCTAGGCCTTTCGGGCGTACCGACACGTTTGGACTTCGCCATGCTTGACGTTTCGAAATCGGCAGAGACACTGTGGATCGAAGTTGAGCCGAGAGCCGAGCGAGCGATCGTCGCCGTGGAGAAGGACGGTGAGAAGCGCCTTGCTCCTATTTTGGGCTGGCTTGCCTCATTTGAGACGCCTCCTGATGTCGAGGAGGCTCAGTGGATGCCGCTCGCGGGTGAACCAGTCGAGTCCACCTCTGGCCGATTGTCGCTATATCACTTCACAGCGGCCTTTCTCTCTCGGTACCCATATCGCTTATATGTGACTTCGCCCGGCTTCGGAACCGGGTTCATCGCTGACCCACTAAATACTGTCCTTCCTGGCAAGCCTCCATTTACGGTTGAGCTTGTACGCTCACCGGAGAAGCGCCTTTTCGTAATAAACTCCGACGGCAGCCCTTACCGTAGAAGTGTTCATCTTCGAGAGGGTCGGCAATCGCACTTGAGCGTTAATGCCATTCCAGGTGAGGCGGGATTGGTGGGCCCTTTCGCTTGGCACGGCTCATATCTGACCGTGCTAGCCGGCCGAGAAACATGGTCTCCGAAGCTGGCCCAAATTTCAGCAGACGAACTTCAGCAGAGAGATTCCATCGAGGTCGTCGTAAACGCCAACTGCGTCATCGAAGTCGACGTTCCTGACGGACCTAGGCCACGGCTGACTGCTACAAGTGGAACTGGCTCGATGCTCGAGGGGAGCGAGAGAGACGGGATATTGCGCTTCTCTGCTCTTCAGCCTGGCAGTTACGAGATTGGCCCTCGCTCCGCTCTAACAGATCTAAGCCTCAAGGTGATGCAAGGCATGGATGCCTACCCAATCCACCTGGAAAGTGGCCAGACTATGAAGGTCCCATGGAGGGCAGAATGGAGCTCGCCCGGCCCAATCACTGGCAAGGTTGTGGCACCAGGCATGGCAAGCGTCGAACTCTTTGCTGTACCGCGATACGGTCCAATGAGTGTCCCACTATCTGGCGGACGATCCTCTCATGCCTACCCCGTCGGTAGAAATGGGACCTTCGAGCTGCTTAGACTAGAAATGACACCCACTCATGTGGTGTTCGCTCGACTTGACCAACAGGGACAGCAGGTTCCACTGGGTATAGGACTGATCGAAGACGACACCACGCTGGACTGTACAGAGGTAGCGCTGACCATTAGGGGCGCATCCTCCGGTGGCAATGCCTGCGTACGATGCGTTCCCATCATTGAAGGACAGGCCGTTCTATCTCCTATCAGAGGCTGTGGCCTGGTAGACAGTCCAATCGTACTCGGATGGATTTCGTCCGAAACGAAGGTGTTTTCCGTGATTGCCGATGGACAAACATGGGACGTTGAGCTTGAACTCGAACCGGGCCAATCCAAGTCGTGGGTGATTGATATCAGGAGTTTGGCACCCAGCAGCAAGTAGAAGATGCGCTCAGCTGTAGAGAGTATGTTGGCTTCGACACGTACAATTGGCAGCAGTCGCGCCCACGCACGCGACAGTTGCGCCCCGCAAGTACTCTTCATCTCGAATCGACAGACCCACTAGAGTCGATGAGACAAGACTGCGCTCGCGCCGACTATCTGCTGTAGCACTTCTCCGGCCGGCTCCGCGTCCGCGGGATGTCGAAGCGATTCAGGGCGTGACGATCCCGAGCAACTCCTCGTAACGCACGTCGAAGTCGCCCAGTCCCTTGTTCTTCAGCGCGTCGACGCCGAAGTCCTCGACGCAGTAGCTCGCCGCCACCGTCCCGTAGAGCATCGCCTTGCGCATCGTCGCCGGCGCGATATTCCCGACCTTCGCGATGTAGCCCATGAACCCGCCCGCGAACGTGTCCCCCGCTCCCGTCGGATCGATGACCTTCTCGACCGGGTACGCCGGCAACGAGAAGTGCACGTCGTTGCCCATGAGGAACGCGCCGTGCTCGCCCTTCTTCAGGATCACGTAGCGCGGCCCCATCCCGAGCACGAGGCTCGCCGCCTTCATCAAATTGCGCTCGCCCGTGAGCATCCGCGCTTCCTCGTCGTTCAACACGACGCCGTCGACACGACGGAGCAACGCCATCAGCTCGGGACGCATGATCTCGATCCACAAGTTCATCGTGTCGACGACCGTGAACATCGGATGCGTCACCTGGTCGAGCGCCTTCGCCTGCACGACGGGGCTCGCGTTCGCGAGGAACACGAACTTCGACGCGCGCATCGCGGCCGGGATCTTCGGGTCGAACTTCTCGAAGACGTTGAGCTGCGTCTCGATCGTGTGGCGCGTGTTCCAGTCGGCTTCGTAGCGACCGCTCCAGCGGAACGTGCGGCCTTCGGCGTGCTCGACGCCGCTCGTGTCGATGCCGCGCTTCTTCAGCATGTCGAGGTCGCCCGGGCGAAAGTCTTTGCCGACCACCGCGACGAGTTGCACGGGCCGGAACGCAGCGGCCGCGACCGAGAAGAACATCGCCGAGCCACCGAGGACGTCGACGCGCTTCTCGGCCTGCGTCTCGATCGTGTCGTAGGCCAGCGTTCCGATGACGAGGAGGGACATGTAGGGCGTTCCGTGGAGTCGTGGTGCGGAGTGATATCGACGCGGGATTCGACGCAGTTCTGTCGCAGCCGTCAACGAGCGCTGCGAGGCTCCGCACGCGCTTCGTCCGTCTCCATCTCGGCGCGCACTTCGCGCGCCCCGGGGACGAACGGCAGGAGGAAGATCCCGCCCGCGAGGCCGAGACCCGTGTTCAAGAGGCGGTAGCTGACGCTGACCGCGATGCCGAGCGCGCTCGGCGCGCCGAGTAGGTGGAAGAGGTAGCCGTAGAGCGCCTCGCCCACTCCCCATCCGCCGGGCGCGATCGGAACGGAACTCACCGTGTTCGCGATGGCCGCGATGCCGAGGTACTCCGGCCACGTGAGCGTGTCGCCGAACGCGTGACCGAGTGCGTACAGCGCGTAGGCGATGCTGGCGTGATTCATGGCCGACAGCACCACGGCGATGGCCAGTTCTCCCGGTCGTTTGGCGTAGATCGACAGCGCGCGATCGATCGCACGCAAGCGTTCCTTCTGAGGCAAACGTTCGAGGATGCGATCCACGCGCAAGACTCGCCGCGGCCACGGATGCAAGCCGATCCACAGTGCGACGAGGACGCCCGTGAAACCGAGCAACACGGGGAGGCGCACTTCGCGGAAGCGCTCGCCTTCGACCAGGACGACGGTGGCGGCCATCGCCATGAGGACGAGTAGTCCGAGGCCGCGGTCGACGAGCACGGACACGAACGCATCGGCGCGACGCTCGGGGTTCTCGCGCACCACGAGGACGGCCTTGACGACATCGCCGCCCGTGAGCCCAGGCAGAACGAGGTTCATGAAAAACCCGATGAACGTGAGTCGCAACGCGTCGTACCAGCGCGCGGCGCAACCTGCGATTCGTAGCAGTCTCCACCAGCGCGTGATCGCGAGCAGGGAGCTCAAGAGAAGGAGTCCGAGTGCCGTGAAGAGGCCGGCCGGGTCCATCTCGCGGAAGACGTGGACGAGACCGGGCCGCCACTCGTACTCGGGGGCGCCCGGTGTTCGATCGACGGCCAGTGTGGTGCCGCGCGCTGCCGCACCGCGCGCATCGGCCGGCCATTCCGGACCGAGGTCCGCGTGCGCATCGAAGCGGAATCCGACCGCGTCCGAGCGCCACAGTCCTTCGATGGTCCCGCTGGCTTCGGACTCCGTGTCCCCGACGGACAGCACCAAGCGATCCGCCCACGGCACCGTGAACGCGACGACCGCGAGGAGCGCGATCGCGAGACCCGCACGCAGGAGTGTGCCGAGCCGCGAACGCTTCGTGTTGCTCGCCTTCGGTGAGCTCACGCGCGCATCTCGGTGGGCGAAGAACCGCTCTCTTGGAGCCGAAGCCACAGCGCGATCGAGGCCCAGCGCAGACGGTCTCTCACGGTGCCTGTCCCGCGCGCAACTCGGCCTCACGCCGCGTCGCAGTCTCGCGTCGCGCGAGCCACCAGTCCTGCCAGTCCTCTTCGCGCAGGCTCACGAGTTCAGGCGCCACGACGGTCTGCAGGGTGCGCATCGCGCGCACGCGCAGCTCGCCATCGGGAGGCTGAATCGCGATCCCGTGGATCGAGGCGATCCACTCCTCGCGCGAGTGCACGATCTCGACGCCGCTCGCGGCCGGATCGGGCAGCCCGAAGGCTGTCACGACCTCGAGGATGGCCCGGATCGGACGCGCCTCCTTCTCCTTGCGGAGACGATCGAAGAGCACGACGTCGATCGCGCGCGCGCCGCCTGACGCGGCGATGCCGTGCACAGCCGCGGCGCGCACGATCTCGTCCGCGTCCTCGATCGCAGTGGCGAGCGCGCGCCGAACGAGGAGGCTCTCCAAGTGCACGACGAGTTCGTCCAATTCGCGCGTCGAGAGGTCGGCCGTCGCGAGCAGTCGTTGGAGTTCGCTCGCCGCGCGCAACGCACGGCGACCCGCGGCGAGGTCGAGCTCGAGCGCACGGACCGCGGCGACCTGCTGCGCCAAGGCGCCTTCGGACGCGGACTTTTTCTCTGCACCGGCTTCGACGAGCACGCGCACCGCGCGCACGAGCTCCTCGAGGACCGGTGCGAGCTCAACGGGCCCGGCTGGCTTCTGGTCGGCCCCGAGCCGCGCCGGCAACCCGGCTGACAGGCGTTGCCCGAGTCGGCCCAGCGCGATCACGGCGCGCTCCCGGGACAGCCGTGAGCGATCCTCGACGGCGATGCGCGCGAACCACTCGACGTGACGCGCGTCGACGCCCTCGAGGGCCAGCGCTCGTTCTTCGAGCTCGATCAAGTTGACCAAGCACTCGCCGGCGGGATCCTCGATCACGTCCGCGCCCTGCTCGGCCGCGTACTGCGCGCCCGCGCCCTGGAAGATCCCCAAGAGGTCACGACGGACGAACCACCCGATGTCGCTCTGCAGCGCAGCTTGATAGCGGTGGCGCGTGTCCCCGTCGTGGAGCTGATCGAGGTTCGAGACCTTCGGTTCGGGCGACGCGCAACCGACGATCAAGATCGCCGCCGCGCAGGCCGGCGCGAAGAGGGCCGGAGCTCGTCTCGTGATTCGGGCGCGGGGCACGGAAGCCCAGACTCTAGCAGCCTGTCCCCGCACAGGAACGGAGAGAAACGAGACGATCCGTGAGCGGGCTCGACGGGAAGGGCCGCGGGCTAGCGTGGCACGGCGCGGATCTCGAGCGCGTGGATCGTCGCGCGGTGGATGCCCATGCGGACCCCGATCCGTGGCAGGAGGTCCGCGTCCGAGAGCAGCACGAACTCGCGGGTCCGGCCGGCCACGAGTGGGATCTCGACGAGCTGGCGACGATTCCAGCCGTTGTGCCTGCGAGTCTGGAACAAAAGATGGATCGTCGTGTCCACCGCCACGGAGATGTCGAGCTCCAGGAGGACCGCCCGCGCCGGTGGGATCTCGAACGGCGCCACGGAACACCACGGTGAGGGACCCACGGTCCGCCATGCGACGCCCTCCGCTCCGCCCTCGAGTTCGATGTTTTGGACTTCGTGAAACCCGGTCCAGGGATCCAAGGGATCGAGTCGCAAGAGAATCTCGTGGGACTCCTCGAAGCGCGTCTGCAACTGACTGGCGCGCTCGCGGCGACGGCCTTCGGCGTGCAACACGTCGTCGAGCGCGCGGTCGAGCGCGCGATCCAACTTGACGCGCGCGTGCCCGTAGGGCGGAAGGTAGATGATGTAGATCTTCTCGGGCCGCGTGCGGATGAACTCGAGCAACGACACGGCCGTCGCCGCGTGCACCAGCGCGATCGAAGCAGCGATGGCCACGCCCGTCCACGCTCGGCTCCCCCAGAGACGCTGAGTTCCGACGTCGATCGCCCACGCGAAGACCACGCACACGGGCAGCGCGAGCACGATCGCGTAGTGCGGAATCGCGCCGAGACCGAGGCCACCCAACTGGCCCACGACGGCGACGATTTCGAGTACGCACAGGCCGAGGACGAGGGTCGCCGGGCTCGCCGGCCCGAGGTGTCCGCTGCGGAAGCAACGCTTGAACGTGAACGCAGCGGCGGCGACGAAAGCGAGTCCGGCGAGCGCGAATACCGCTTGCTGCAGCCCGAGCAGCAGTGCTGCAGGCAGCGAGTACGCCCAGAGTTCGTACGCGTCGAGCCCGATCGCGAGGTCGAGGCGCGATCCACCCGCCACGTGGAAGGGCAAGAGCAGGAGGTCGAAGGTCGAGCGCGACCACGAGGCCAGTTCGGGGCCCGCTCCTTCCGCGCCACGCTGCGAGAGCGCGAGCCTGAAGCCGTCGAATCCGCTCGTGAATTGGTAGTGGAGCCAGGGGATGTACGCGATGAGCGCGAGCGCACCGCCGAGCGCGAGGTCACGCCACGGAAGGCGCACGCGGAACGCGACGACCCAGACGAGGAGCGCGAGCGCCAGGAACCACGTGCCCGGATAGATCTGGAAAAGGAGGCCCAGTGCGACGAGCGCCACGACCGCGCGCGCGCGCGTGCGACTCTCCAGCCAGCGCACGAGTGCCCACAAGAACAAGGCGTGCAGCGGCAGGATCAAGTCCTGCGCCCAGATCTTGCGACTGAAGAGGACCGACCACGGCGCGGACGCGAGGATCAGGACGGTCATCCACGCGATGCGCGCACCCATTGATCGACGGAGTGCGACGCCGAGGAGCGCCAACCCAGCGAGGTTCGCGAGCGCGAAGGCTCCGGTCACGAGGATCGGATCGCGCGTCACCGCGACCGGGATCATGAGGAACCAGATGAAGAGCGGCGGCATGTCGACGCCGACGGAGACGCGCAGTCCACGATCCGGAAGTCCCTCGTGCCAAGCTCGCCAAGCCAGCGCGATCGCGTCGATCTGCTCGCCGCCGAAGGAGATCGTGTCCGGCCAGCCGAGTCGCACCGCGAGTGCTGGAAGCAGGACGAGGAGCGCCGCCCACGCGAGCTTGCGCGACCCGATCATCGTGCTGCGCGCGGCCGGATCATTCTCGAGCGGCGTGACCAAGACGGATCGTTCGAGACGCAGGTCGGGGTCGCAGCGGGTGGAAGTGAGAGCCGGTGGGGGGGTGGTGACAGAGACGGCTGGGTGACAGAGACGGCTGGGTAGCAGAGACGGCTGGGTAGCAGAGACGGGAGAGAGCCGGAGGCCGGTCGGTCGTGGAGGCGAGTGAGTGGTGGAGGCGGCGGGAATCGAACCCGCGTCCCGGGAACCCCGTTCAGGGGGCGTCTACGTGCGTGTCCTGTGGTTGGTTCTCGTCCCGGAGCCGCTCGCAGGCAGGCCGCTCCGATCCAAGCTCCGGTAGTGTCTCGCCGGTCCGCGCCGAAGCGCCGCTCGCCGGCCAGCCTTCTAGTGGCGTTTCCGCAGGGCCGAAGGCACTCCCCGCGGGAACGGCAGTCTGATTACTCAGGCTGCGAGCGAATAGTTGTTGGCATGCAATGCCGCCCCAAGAGGATTTTACGGGGTAACTCGAGATCCCCGGCACGCAGCCCGAAGTCGTGAACCCCCGGTCGAGACCGGTGCGCCCCCACTCGTGTTGCGCGGAGAGTCTACCACGCAGAGTCCCCGATCCGCGTCGCGCGATTCGTCGGGATCGGCCGTCGTCACCTACCCGGCAAGTGTGCCCCGCCGGGACCACCGCGCTCGGCTGACGAAGTAGTCCAGCGCGTTTAGGCGGCCGGCGAATTCTTCACGGCCGCTCAGTCACGCTTGCGCGACATCGCCCGATCCATCTCGCGCTTGTCCTCGCGATCGCGCGTCGCGGCACGCTTGTCGTGGACCTTCTTGCCGCGACACAGGCCCAGGTTCAGCTTCACGCGGTTGCCGCGGAAGTAGAGCATCAGCGGGACCATCGTGATCCCCTTCTCCTTCGCAGCCGCGTGCCACTTGGCGATCTCGTGCGCGCTCGCGAGCAGTTTGCGTTCGCGGCCGGGCTCGTGGTTGTGGACGTTCCCCTGCTTGTACTCGGGAATGTGCGACTTGATGAGCCACAGGCCGGTGCCGCGCACCATCGCGTAGGCCTCTTGGATCGAGCCGCCGCCGCCGCGCAGGCTCTTCACTTCGGTGCCGGTCAGCACGACTCCGCACTCGAGCTCTTCGAGCAGCTCGTATTCGAACCGGGCCTTGCGGTTCTCGGCGATCCGGCGGACTTCCTGGGGCTTTTCCGACACTCCTACGCAGGGTAGCACGCTGAGCGACGATCGCGGCGACCGCTCGAGTCGCACGCGCGAAGTCTCCCGCGCGCTTGAGTCCTGCGCGGAAGAGCCCGATGCTCAGAAGTATGCAACGAGCCTCCGATCCGACCGACCTCCTCCAGGAAGCACTGAACGAATCCGCCGGTGGATTCGTCGAGCTGCGCTGGCACAAGAAGACGACACGCGGTTTGTCCGTCGAGAAAGGGCGCGTCGACAGCGCCACCGCGTCCGAGCATTCGGGCGTTGGCGTGCGCGTGCTCGAGTCGGGCACGTTCGGATTCGCCAGCACGGACCGCCTGGAGAAGGGCGCGATCCTCACGGCGATCCAGCAAGCACGTACAGCGGCGCGTGCGTCGGCGCGGGCTCGGAAGGAACGCGTCCCCGACCTGCCGCGCGTCGCGCTGGCTCGCGGTCGCTTCGATGCGCCCGGTGTCGATGCCACTCTCGCGCGGCCGATCGAATCGGCGCTCGAGATGCTGCTCGAGGTCGAGCGCGGCGCGCGCGCGAGTTCGACGCGCGTGACCAGCGCCTCGACGGGTTACGCCGAGATCTACGAGGAGAAGGGCATCGTCACGAGCGACGGCGCCAAGGTCTGGACGCGCACCGTGCGGCCCGAGTTCCGCGTCATCGCCGTCGCCGCGAGCGGAGGCGAGATGCAACGCGGTGCGGAAGCGGTCGGCGTCACGGGCGGTTGGGAGTGCCTGTTCGAAAAGCGCAGCGCGAGCGAGTTGGGTGAGAAGGCCGCGAAGCAGGCCGTCGATCTGCTCGACGCGGGGTATCCCGAAGGCGGGCGCACGCAGGTGCTGCTCTCCCCCGCTCTCGTCGGACTGCTCACGCACGAGGCCGTCGGTCACACCGTCGAAGCCGATTTCGTCGCTTCGGGTTCGTGCGCGGCGGGACGACTCGGCACACGCGTCGCTTCGGATCTCGTCACTTTGTGCGATTCGGGCGTCAGCGAGTACCACGCTGGAGCGGGCGGAACGCTGGCGGTCGACGACGAGGGCGTGATCGCCGGTCGCACGACCGTGATCGAGAAGGGTTTCCTGCGCTCGTACCTGCACGACCGCGAGAGCGCCGCGCGGATGGGCGTCGCACCGACGGGCAACGCGCGTGCTTGGGAGTACGACGACGAGCCGTTGATCCGCATGCGCAACACCTACATCGCGCCGGGCGAGTCGACGCTCGACGAGATGATCGCCGGCGTCGCGGACGGCTACTTGCTCGACGGCGCGTCGAACGGGCAAGCCGATGCGAACGGCGAGTTCATGTTCGGCACGCGCGAGGCCTACCGCATCGTGAACGGTAAGAAGGGACCGCTGATGCGCGGCGTGAACATCTCGGGAAGTGCCTTCGACGTCTTGCAGACCGTCGACGCTGTGGGCCGCGATTTCCGCTGGGATTTGGGCTCCGGGCACTGCGGCAAGGGCCAGC
>JAYTBY010000017.1:0-5071 GCA_043736755.1 Planctomycetota bacterium
CCGATCGCGAGGTCTGTGACGCCGTCGAGATCGAGGTCGCCGATCGCCGCCAGAGAAACTCCGAATCGATCGTTCACGCTCGTTCCAACGAAGGTGCGCAGCGTCGCGCCACCGGCGCCCGACACGATGCGCACGTAGCCGACGCCCGTGGATCCGCGCGTCGCACCCACGGCGAAGTCCGCGCGCGTGTCGCCGTCGACATCACCCAGCGCGGCCAGCGAAGTGCCGAGCAAGTCGCCGGCGCCCGAGCCCGTGATCACGAAGAGTTCGGCACCTGTGCGCCCGGAAACGACACGCACGGCACCGGCATTCGCGGCCGCGACGTCGGCGCGCGGCGAACCGATCGCGAGGTCCGCGCGTCCATCACCGTTGACGTCCCCGACGATCGCGACCGCAGCGCCGAACTGATCGCCGTTTGCGATACCCGTCCACGTGAACAGGCGTTGACCGGTGGCTCCCGAGAGGAGGCTCGCGTCCCCGGGGCCCGGATAGCTCGGATGGAAGCGCGGGGCTCCGACGAGCGCGTCCGGAATACCGTCGAGATCGATGTCGACGCCGCCCGCGATCGCGATGCCGAATGCGGCACCGTCATTCGCTCCCGCGGTGCTCCACGCCACCGACTGAGCTTCAAGGGGTGCGAAGGATGTGACCGCGCAGACGACGAACGAGATCCACGAGCCCGTGGCGGAAGCCGCACAGCGAGGAGAAGTCGGAGTAGCCACTTTCACTACGGTCAGAGGGTTAGGGAGATGCACCAATCCACCTCACGCGGCAGTCGCGCGCAGCTACGGACAGAAACGAGCGTTGAGCAAGTCGCTCAAATTGAAACCGGCACCACCGGCGGCGGGGTTGCGATACCAGAACTGGAAACGCCGCGTGTCGCCGGCCTGGATCTGCGCGCCAAGCGGCAACGCGTTCTGGTCGAGCACTTCGACGGCCTCACCGAAGACGTTCGCGTTCGTGACGCCGAGGCGCACGGTCGATCCGGTGATGCAGCGGAACCCGTTGCCGAACACGACCTGGGTCGCGGTCGAGCCAAAATAGAAGATGCCGGCCGCGTTGACCGGGCAACCCGTTGCGATCAGCGTCAGATCGTTGGCTGTCACGCTGTTCGAACCGGCCCACGTCATGACCGATCCGGATCCGACCGAGTTCGGTGCTCCGACACACGAGTTCGAGAACGGCCCGGGCAGCGGTGAGACTTGGAATGATCGCGATTCCGTCATGGACGCCGCGCGCGCTGCTTCGTCGCGCACCATCGTGGTCGGATCCGTCACGGTCACGGAAACCGTTGCGTCGCAGACGAGGCCGAGCGCTGGGAGCGCCAGTGTGGTGCCGGTCGCGCCCGCGATCGGAGCGCCGTTCAAGAACCACTGCACGGTGAGCGCGTGCCCGACCGGCGCCATCGGAGTCACGGACAACGTCTCGCTCCCGTTGTAGGTCGCCGTCGTGCTCGAGCTCGCATCGATCGGCCTCACGTAGCCGTGGATCTGGAGGATGATCGCCTCGGCGGAGGGCAGGTTGAACGGCCGGCCCAGCGATCGCATGAGCGAGTTGTTCGTCGGCCGATAGAGCCCAATCGGGTAATAGCCCGCGCCGAGGAAAGTCGAGACGAGCCCGTCGAAGGCCGAGTTGTTGACTCCGAGCCAGCGAAACCACTTCGAGCTCGCCGTGGTCATCTGCGCCGACGTGAGCTTCGAGATGTTGGGCTGACTCGGTTCGCTGCCCGTGTAGGTCGCGCCGCTGCCGCCGTAGTCGTACTCGTCGGCCAGGTGCCCGAGCGCGTGCCCGAATTCGTGACGCACGATGTCGATGGCCGAGCCGTTGTTGCCCGCGCTCGTCGCGAGGTTGATCGATGGATAGCCCACGCCGCCATACTTGCTCGAGTTCGCGATCGCGCACACGAGGTCGACGCCCGGCGCGTTGTTGGCGAATTGGTAGGCGAGTCCGGTGTTGACGCACAAAGCGCGCTCGGTGCCGCCGCACCAGTAGCCCATGTCCATCGCCGTGTTTTTCGCAATACCCTGCGTGGGATCGTTGTCGACGCCGGACTCGATCGAGGTCACGTCCACGCGATGCACGAGGAAGTACGGCTCGTAGGCGCGATACGGCTCGATGTCGAAGAGCGACGCGACGATGTTGTTGACGTGCGTCGCATACGTAGTGATCTGCGTGCTCGTGTATCCGTCGCCCACGAAGACGAGATCGACACGATTCGCCGAGTTCGGCGGCAGCAGGCTGTGCGTCAAAGGCTCGACGCTCGCCGGCAGCACTCCCTGGATGGAACCCTTCGGATGCACGTCGATCTGCAGTGTTCCGCCAAACAACTTCCCTTGGTCGTCGACGCCGTCCCAGTAGACCGTTTGCCGCTCGAGCGACGGTGCGGGAGTGGTGCCGGGAGTCTGGACGAGGAGGAGGAAAGGGAGGAGGTTGTGCATGTCGAGTTCCGTGCCGGAACCCCGAGTCTACGCGGACCGACTCGACCACGGTGTTTCCTCGAGCAGCGCGGCGGAATGGAGCCCGGCCTCGTACACTCTTCGCCCCATGAAACCGTCCGTCGTTCTCGCCGAAGCCATCCTGCCCAACAAGGAAAAGCTCTCGCTGCGTCGGCACGACGGCCACTACCACATCCGCGTTGGTGGCGAGCTCCTCATGAGCACGACAGCCACGGCGTCCGAGGCGCAGATGGCCGAGTTGGCCCACGCGTCACTCGGGACCGGCGCCGGCAAGCGCGTTCTGATCGGCGGTTTCGGCTTCGGCTTCACGCTGCGCCGAGTGCTGCAACTCGTCGGGCCCGACGTTCAAGTCGAGGTCGCGGAACTCTTGCCGCAGATCGTCGCGTGGAATCGCGAGCACCTGCAAAGCGTCAACGGACTGCTCCTCGACGATCCGCGCGTCGGGATCCTGCTCGAGGACGTGTTCGCCGTGCTCACGCGCGCGGAGCCCGCGACCTACGACGCCGTGTTGCTCGACGTCGACAACGGGCCCGAGGCGTTGGTCGATCCGCGCAACGAACGCATCTATGCCGATCCGGGCTTGAAGACCTTGACGCGCGCGATGCGTCTGGGCGGACGCGCCGTGTTTTGGTCGGCGGGCACCGACGCGTCCTTCTTGCGGCGCTTGACCAAGGCTGGATTTCGCGCCGAGGCGATCTGCGCCAAGGCGTATCCGCAGGCACAAGTCAGCACGCACACGCTCTTCATCGCCGACTGGGTCGGCTGATCGACGCGGGTGCTCGGCTCGCGAGGCGTTTCAATCCTCGTCGCCGGGCGGCAGCTCGTACAAGCCCTGGCCCGCGTAGCGCAAGCGCTTCTGGCGCACGAGTTCGTCCCACACCGCGCGGGGATAGCGATCCGGCGGTCGCATGCCGAGGATGCCCGAGGATCGGCCGCTGCTCATTGGACCACCGCCGATGGATGACTCGGCGTCGAGCTGCGTGACCTTGAGACTCTTGCGATACGCCTTCAGAGCGCGCTTCAACACTTCGCGATCCTGCAGAGGCAAGTGCTGTTTCAGGACGTGCCACGCTTCGGCCAGCGCGCGCAACGCCGCGAGATCGCGCTCTTTCACGATGCGCGCCAGTTCGGGCTCGACCTCGCGCGACACAGCGATCGCTTCGCGCGCCGCGACCCAGTGGACGTCGTTTTCGGGCTCTTTCAGAGCTTCGACGGCCGTGGTCACGAGGACCGTGCTGAGGAGCTGCATTTTCGGGTCGAACATGGCGTATTCGTGTGGCTGGCGACGGGGAGCGGCGCGCGTGGCGCTCGATGACGCAGGGTAGCACTGGAACGCTGTGGCCACAGCGGACAGCCGCACCTCGAGCTGGCGCCTGGCCCTGCTTGCGCCATGATGCTCCGCGTTCCGAACTACCCTGTGACGCGCCGATGACCACGAACGACCCCCTGCTCGACGCCAATCGCAAGTACGCACGCGACATCTTCGTCGGTCCGTTGCCACTGACGCCAGCGCGGCACATGGCGGTCGTCGCGTGCATGGACTCGCGCATGCCGATTTTCCCGATGCTCGGATTGTCGAGCGGCGATGCGCACGTCATCCGCAACGCTGGCGGAGTCGTCACGGACGACGTCATTCGCTCCCTGCTCATCTCGCAACGCCTGCTCGGCACGCGCGAGATCGTGCTCATCCATCACACCGACTGCGGCTTGATGAAGGTCAGCGAGGACGACATGCGCGCCGAACTCGAACGCGAAACCGGCCTGCGTCCACGCTTCTCGATGGAGTCGTTCAAGGATCCCTACACCGACGTGCGCCAGTCGATCCTGCGCTTGCAACGCTCGCCGTTCTTGCCACACCGCGACAAGATCCGCGGCTTCGTCTACGACGTCGCGACCGGTCTCTTGAACGAAGTGTTCGCCGACCGGTTGGACGCGAACGCGGCACCGTTCGTGTAGATCACAGATCGCTCACCAGCGCGCCGGTCGCTGAGCTCGGTGTCCGAGAAGTACGTCCTGGAACGGGTCGCCATCCTGGCGTCGGCTGCCCATGCCGAGAGATACGAGGCCGTTCGGCGTATGCAGGTCGACATCCGAGCAGCCGAAGCAAAACTGCATCTCGTAGTGCTCACCGTTCACGCTCCACCGCAGCGCGTAGTCTGCGTGGAACCCACCGCACAAACTCATCACCTCGGGATCGCGGGCCCAGTAGTTCTCGCCGCGCGAGAACGTGCTCCGCATGACCACCGCTTCAGACTCCGTGACTGGCAGCGGCAGCTCGTAGAAGAGCTCGCCGTGACTGCGAAAGACGGCCTTCGACTTCGCCTCGGCCTCACACTTCTCCCGCTCGAACAGCCGGTGAGGGAGTCCTTCGTACAGCGTCACGTCAGTCGCCGAAAGGAGTGTCGTCGCAGCGACCTCGAAGCGTGGGTCGTCGACTCTTCGCGGAGGCGGTCCGGTACGGAAAGCATCGTTGTCGGCGCAGGCGGGAACGATGGTCAACACTGCCCGCCCGAGCGCCAATGCCATTAGGCTCCAGCGTGACCCTTGGCTGCGCGTGCTGCGCGGCGTTGAGTCGTACGCCGGTGCGCTGTTCGTCGCGGGCCGAGTTGGGCTGC
>JAYTBY010000018.1:0-2320 GCA_043736755.1 Planctomycetota bacterium
CGAGTCGGGAGCGCGCGAGCGCAATCGAGCGCGACATGCAGAGGCCCTGACGTCCTCGATCGCGCGGGTCTTCGGCCTCGTTTCAGAGCTGAAGCGGGCCCAAGACTCTTGGTTCGTCACCTGGCAGCGCGGATCGCGCCGGTCGAAGGGATCGGGGTCGGCCGCGGATCAGCGCCACGCCCACGTGCGCTCCACGCGCCACGTGCCAGTCGCTTCGATCTCCGTCGCGTTGTTCTGGTCACTCGCCGCACCGAGCCGACGTTCTTCGCCCTCGACCTCGAACGCGATCGGGCGTCCGCTCCGCGGCTCCGTGAGGAGCGTTCCGCGCAAGTCGGCGTCGCGGACGAGCCCTCCCTCGGGCGCCTCGTGCACGAGGATCCGCGCTTCGAATCGGGCTCGCGAGCGTCCCTCCGGCGTGCGCTCGATCCCGGTGAACGTGAACGTCGCCACGCACTCGGCTGTCTCTTCGCCGTCGAGCAGTTCGCGAGCGACGAGCGGATCGAACACGAAGCTCGCGCCCTTCACGCGCGGCTCCGCACCGATCGCGCGGGCGATGTCGTCACCCGGCAAAGGCACGGCGCCGCCTTCGACGGATTCGGCATCGAGCACGAGGCGCGCGAGGCTGGTCGTCGCCGGTGAACCTCCCGGGAGCAGCACGGCGGCGATCTCACCCCGCTGCTCGATCTCGAACGTGCGACCCGCGAACGGGCTCCTGTCCGTCGTATAGGTCGACGCACCGACCACGACCTCGTCGCCGTTCGGCATCGGGTCCTGGTCGAGCCGCTTGTCGTAGGCCTCGCCATAGCGGACGAGGAGCTTTTGCGGCACGCCCTCGTTGCAGTGGAGAACCTCGATCGCGCGATCCATGCGACGCTCGTCGTGCGTCGTGTACTCCGGCATCGGGGTACCGTTCGTGGTCGTGCGCAGCGTCGATCGCCGTTCCGAGAACCAGGAGGTTCGAACGACGGCCGACTCCGTGCAGGGCACGAGCTCGACCTGCAGGCGTTCGATCGCAGGCTTTTGAGCGGTGGCGTCGGAAGCAGACAGCGCGACGAGAAGGAGCAACGTGATCATCCGTTGGCGATCGGCGCCATCGCTGCCCGGTCTTGAGGTGCCGTGACCTCACCCAGAACTCGAACGCTTGGATCGGAACTAGTTTCCACCCCGCCGCGAGCACTTCTGCGCCGATTGCCGCGGGAATCGAGCCGCAGCCGCTGCCTTTGCCCTCAGCGATCTTCGGGCGGAAAATCGAGGATCTCGAACGGCAGGTAGTCGAGGATTTCCCAGCGCACGATCGGCGTGAGCACGACCTCTTCGTCCACGGTGTGGCGCCACACGACGCTGCGCACGACGCGCACGAGCGCGTCTCCCGCAGACTCTTCCTTCTTGCGCAGCTCCGCCGGAGTCAGCGCGGAGTCCATGTCGCCCTGCGCCGACGTCGACTTGCGGGCGACGACGTAGATCGAGAACACGTTGCTCGACGTCGTCAGCAGTTGATTGAGCCGGTTCTGCTGCTCGGTGGGAAGGTCCTTGAAGCCCTCGACCTCGCCCAGTTCACCGATCGAATCGAAGATGCGACGCTCGAATTTCTCCTGACCGTATTCGTCGAGTTCGGGCTCTTCGTCCTTCGTCGCGTCGGTCTCCTCTTTCTCCTCGCCTTCCTTCGGCTCTTCCTCGAGATTGCGGTACTCGAGCACCTTGTCGAAGAAGCGCGGGGGAACCTCGCGGTCGTCGAAGAGTGCCTTGAGCACCGCGGCCGGTGCTGTGTTCACGTTGACGGCATACCCGCCTGAGTCCGAAGTCTCGCTGGAACCTCCGGCCGCACCGGCGCCGCCTGGTGTCGCGGCGCCATCAGCTCCCGCGGTCGCGCCACCCGTCCCGGTGGTACCCGTGCCGCTCTCCCCTTGCGTACCCGTGCCGCTTTTTCCCGCGGTTTTCGAACCGCCGGTGCTCGTCCCTTTGCCAGAGCTCGAAGCGGCGCTGCCCGTGTTCGCCGCGCCCGCTGTCCCCGAGCCCGACTTCCCAGTCTGCGGCAATTCGCTGGCGAGTCCGAGCGAGGACCACACCGTGAGGAACGACGCGATCGAGTGCACGATCGCGCCGTCGCGGTCGCGCAAGTCGCGGAAGTGATGCTCGGCGAACGGCTCCAACGCCGCGAACTCCTCGAGGGTCGTCGGAAGTCCTTGATCCCCGTCTTCGTCGTCGGTCAGCAGCTTCGGTCGCGGGATCCGCGAGTCCTTACGGCGCTGCATGTGCTCGAGCATGACCTTGGTCATGTCCTCGGCCGTGCGCGGATCGATGTCGAACTCGCGACTCCCCT
>JAYTBY010000019.1:0-5053 GCA_043736755.1 Planctomycetota bacterium
GCGTCGCTCATCCAGCCTCCCTCGATGCGCTGCACCATCGGGAAGAGCCGGTGGTTCGCCGGCAGATTCATGATCACCGTGCCGTTCGAGAGGATCCGACAGCCCTCGAAGAACGACGCGAGCCCCTCGTTCAGCCAGCCCGAGGCGTTCGTCGCGAGCGACACGAACTGGTGTGCCGCCTCGTGGAACAGCGTGCCCGTCATGTCGTCGAACGTGCCCTCACCGACGTACGTCTCCACCGCGCTACCGGTGAACTGTCCACCGCTCCACTCGGCCGGGCTGCTGCCCTGCTTCAGGTACTCGTCGCGCGTCTGGAAGATGACGAGGTCGATGCGCGGCACGGAGCGGCTGTCCTCCTCCGTGCCGTAGGCGAAGAACTCGCGGTAGAACGCGTTCATCTGCTCCATCGCCTCGGCCGCTCGGACGAGAACGGCGTAGCCCGCGTTCGTGTGCGTGACGTAGTGCTCGCGCTCGAGCTTGGCGCGGTCGTTCCACTGGGCGTGCTGCGCGTCGAACTCGTGGATCCATTCGCTGGAGATGCCGTCGAGCAGGTCCTTCTGCTTCGCATCGGCGGCGAGGCTCGGGTCGGGCTTCGAGGCGAGCCGCTGGATCGCCGTGGCACTCGCCGACTCCGGATCGAGCGCGAGGATCTCCTTGTGGACCTGGATCGCGGAGTGTGGGCGTCCGTCCTTCTCGTACTGATCGGCCAGCTCGGTCAGCTTCGCGACGAAGATCGTGGACAGCGCGAGCAGGTCGTTCGCCGCCGGGTCGACGGCGAGGAGGCGCGTGCGCAGGCTCTCGATCCGGGCTTTGGGTAGCTTTTGCGCGATCGCGAGCCGCAGCGCTTGGTGCAGCGCGTACACGTGGCCGTCCGCGTCCTGGAGCGCCAGCGCGTAGCGCCCCTTCATGTCCCACGCCGCGACCGACTTCGGATCCCTCTCGAGCGCGCGCTCGACCCACAAGTTGCCCCCGGAGTGGTCGTTCTTCCCGAGACAGGCCTCGGCGGTTTTCAGGGCGTGTTCGAGCGCCGATTCCTCCGGCGCAGCACCGGCGAAGGCGGGCGCGAGGGCGAGGAGCACGCTGGGGAAGGGGAGTGCAGCTCGAACTCGGATCAATCGAACCATGGGTCAACCTGGACGGATCGGAGGGGAAGACGACGCCGTGAATCGCGCCCAAGGTAACCACCGGCGCTCGGGGCGTGACGGTCGGGCGTTGCGATTGGGCTGCTCCGAGGAACCGGCGCCGCACAGGAACGCTCGCCCCCTTACCCGTGAGTGCACGCGCACTCAGCGCGAGGGACGGCGCGCGAGTTCGTGTCGCACGCGATCCAACACGACCGCGACCTCGAGGCCACTCATGCACGGATGGCCGGCCACGTTGCACTCGCGTCTACGGCAGGGCGAGCACGGCACGGGGTTTTGAACCACGGATTCCGGATGCAGAAATGGCCCGGTACGACGCGGATCTGCCGCTCCGAACAGCGCGACGACGGGTGTTCCCACGGCAACGGCGATGTGGAGCGGCCCGGTGTCACCACCGATGAAGAGCGCCGCCGAGCGGATCAACCCAGCGGACTCGGCCAGCGAGAGTGTGCCCGCGCGATCGACGAGCTGCTCGGGTGATAGCCCCGTCGCCGCGCGCACTAGGCCGATGTCGAGCTTGTCCTGTTGGCCGCCGGTGAGGTGGATGGTCGCCTGGAATTCGCTCACGAGGCTCTGACACACGGCAGCCCAACGATCGATCGGCCAGCGGTTCGCGGGCTTGCTCGCGCCCACGTTCAAGACGATGCGCAGCTCGCCGGGTCGCGCGGGATCTACCGGGGCGATCGGCAGATCGAAGCGCGGCTCGCGCGCAGGCAGTTCGAGCAGATCGGCGAACTCGAGGTACTGAGAGACCGTGACACCCGGCGCGGCGTTCGGCGCGAGATGCCGGTTCGTGAAGAGGTGACTGTGCTCCTTGCAGCGCGCACGATCGAATCCGACACGCAGTGGCGCACCGGACAAGCGCGCGATGAGGCCGCTCTTGAAAAGCCGTTGCAAGTCGAGCACGAGATCGAAGCGCCGTGCGCGCAGCGCGCGCACGAAGCCCGGCCAAGTGCCCGGTCGGTCGGCGTGAAAGACGAGGAACTCGTCGACGGCTGGGTGCCCCGCGACGAGCGCGTGCGCGAGCGGCCCGATGACCCAAGTGATTCGCGCGCCCGGATATCCATCCCGCATCCGGTTGACGAGCGGCAGGCTGTTCACGACGTCGCCGATCGCGCCCAGCTTTACGAGACCGATGTTCTCAGCAGGTGCGCGCACGGCGGGAGTCGAGGCCGGGACTCGAGGGGCCCGACCCACTCGAGGAGAGTACGCCCCGATCCGGCGGTATGCGACTCCGTGCAGTGCGCGGTTTCGTCCGTCGCGCCTCCGATGGAGGACACTAGAGTGGCCGCAGCATGAGAGCTTCTCCGCACCACGCGACGTGGTCATCCCGACTGATCGCAGCGCCGCGCGCGCTCTACCGCCGCTGGCCGAATTGGAGCTGGACCCTGCTGGTACTGGTCTCGATCGTGGCGGCTCTGAAGGTGACGGCGATGTGGGGCGAGCAGCGCATCGCGCAGCGGACGAGTGCTGTGTACTCCCTCGCGCCCAAGCAGTGGATTCCGCGGGGTTTCTACGGAAACGGTGTGGTTGAGAACTCGTTGCGCAGCGTGCGCGCAGCGTTCGAGCGCGGCGCCCACGGTGTGGAGGTCGACTTCTACTACGACACCAGCGCCGATCGGTTCGTGGTGTCTCACGACGGGCCGCAGATCGA
The DNA here is from genome assembly GCA_043736755.1 of Planctomycetota bacterium. Classification (GTDB taxonomy): domain Bacteria; phylum Planctomycetota; class UBA1135; order UBA1135; genus JAEUHZ01. Next base: position 2,797 of record JAYTBY010000019.1, read on the forward strand.
CGCACAGGGCCGGCAACACTTCGTCCAGGTGGACGGCGGGGAGCTCACCCTGGACGAGCTGATCCAGGTCACCGGCGTGGGCCACTACTACTGGTTCGACTTCAAGAACCTGGGACAGCTCGATGACGAGGAGACGGAGCGCGCGATCGCACGTCTCGAGGTCATCGGAGCGATCCACGGCGTCAAGGACCGCGCGTACATCGAGGGTTCGGATCCACTCCGGCTCGCTCGATACCGGCGCGCCGGATTCCACACGATCCTGGCGTTCCAGCCCTTTGACGAGCGCTGGCCGGGATCGTCGCTCGGGACCGACATCGCGAAGATCCTCATCTGGGCGGGGGGGCACGACGGGCTCGCGGTGCGCCACCGGGCGACCGACATGCGAGAAATGGGCCCAGCGACGCGGGAGGCGCTGCGCCAAGTCCCGCTGTTCCTGTTTCACGTGCCCGCGGATCGGGCGCACGTCGCGGAGCTCGTCGCCTTGCCGCAGGTGCGCGTCCTCCTCGTCGGCCGCGACATCAGCGTCGACCTGCTCGATCTCGAAGGCCTGCCGCCCCGGCATTGAGGGAGCCGGGCCGAGCGCCTCGCCGTCCTGGTCGACGTAGCACCCGACGGAGTCGCGCGCTTCTTGGGCGTAGCGTCGCTCGCTCTTGTCCCGGACTACCCGGCCCGATCCAGGTGTGGCAAGGATTCGGCCCAGCGCGCGGGCGCGGAGCAACGGTCGGGTCACGGCCGCAGATCGCGATAGAAGTACGTCGTGCCGCACGGTGATCCGTCGGGCATCAACGCGTAGTTCGGGATCGATCCCACGCGCGACCAACCCAGCCGTTCGTAGAGGCGCTCCGCGTCGCCGCCGGTCACGGCGTCGAGCACGAGCAGCGTCTTCCCGCACTCGCGCGCCACCGATTCCGCGGCCTTCGTCAACGCGGCTCCGAGCCCCTGTCGTCGCGCGCGACCGTGCACCAGCATCTTCACGAGGTCGGCGCGGTGAGGCTGATTCTCGGGTTGTGCGAGCACGAGGTGCACGGTGCCACACACGCCGCGCTCGTCCTCGGCCACGAGCAGCGCGCGCTCACCAGCAGCGACTTCGCGGGCCACGTGACGCCAGAACGAGAGAGCCCGCTGGCGGGTCAGCGGCGGCATGAAGCTCACCGAAGCGCCTCCCTCGACGCAGTCGATCAACACGTTGGCGAGCGCCTCGACGTGCGCGTCCTCGATCTCGTGGAGTCGCCGAAGCGTCCAGGTGTGCGTGCTCATCGTCGCGCGGGGAATTCGGACGCAAGGACGACGGCGTAGCGCGTCGCCTTGCGCGTCGGGTTGTGGAACATGACGGGCTGGTCGAGCCGCATCGCCAGGCAGTCGCCTAGGTTCAGTGTGTGCCGTTTCCGGCCGACTGTGACGTTCAGCGAGCCTGCGAGGATCCAGATCTGCTGGTGGAGGTGTGCGTCGCGGCGCGCGTTGTCGAATGCGACGCGTTGACCAGCCGGAAAGCGCACTTCCACGATCCGCATCGGTTGAGGTACGCCGTAGGGAGACACGTCGCGGCGCACGTACCCGGAGGCCGGGTCTTTCCATTCGGTCTGGTCGCGGCGACGGGAGACCGGTCCGGTCGCCGCGCACTTCACGCCTGAGGGCGGATCGAAAAGTTCCGGGAGCGCGACACCGAGCCCCGAGGCGAGCTTCTCGAGCACGACGGCGGTGGGGCTGCTTTCGCCGCGCTCGACCAGCGAGATCATGGAGCGGCTCACGCCGCTCAACTGTTCCAGCGCGTCGAGGGACAGGCGCAGTGAAGAGCGCAGGCCGCGCACGCGTGCAGCAATGCGCTGGTTCAGTCCCTGGTTGGTATCCGCCATAATGGACACAATGTCCATCATGCTGGAGTAGCCGTCAAGGCCACACGGACTTCGGGCGACTCGCCGCTGGCCGTGCGGGCCGGGCCTTGCGCGCCTCGGAAGCGTGGGGCACGAGCGGCCCCCGAATTCGGAAGCACTCGCAGGAGCGCCGCCTCCGAGCACGACTTCCGAACTATCGAAGCGGTGCCGCGGGGTTGGCCGTCAGATGCTCGTCAGCCGCGCGTAGGGCCTTCAGCGCGAGAGGCTGGTCCGTTTCGATCGCGCGCTCGACGAGACCGTGGCACATGGCCCGCGTTCCGCGCGCGAAACCGAGCGATTCCCGCCCAAGTCTCCCGAGGAGGGCGGCGTTCGTCGCGAGCACGCTCGCCGTTTCCCACGGCATGGGCAACGCGACGCCGGGTCGC
>JAYTBY010000020.1:0-5051 GCA_043736755.1 Planctomycetota bacterium
GTGATGAAGTCGATGATGTAGTCGCGCGTCGAGTTCGCCCCGCGATGGACGTCGCCCTGCGCGAGCACGAGTTCCAGGACATAGCTCTCTGTGGCGACCCGCCAGGTCGCGCGGAGGAGCCCCACCGACACAGCGCCCGGATTCGACGCCCGTTGGAATGATCCGATGAACCAGACGTTGCCGACGGAATCGATCATCGGGGCCGACAGACACGGACCACGGCCCGTCGAGAACGGACGCAAGTTGCCGATCACCGTGGCACCGTTCTGGAGGATCGACTTACCGCTCGTGGCGTCGGTCCAAGCCGCGGCGCGCCACGTCGTGCTGCCGCTCAGCGGATCGATGCGCGCGACCGCGATGTAGTTGCGCGGATTGTCGAACGGGGACTGGGTCTGCGACGGCGAGGTGAAGCCGTAGTACACGGTTCCGGCCGCGACGAGGTTGCCGGCTTGGTCGGTACCGAGCGCGACCTGCGACGAGCCGCCGCGGAACGCGGTCTGACTGAAGTAGTGGTCGAACTGCTGCGAGGCCGTCGGCGCCCAAGTCGGATGCTCGGGATCGAGACCCGCGGCCGGCGCCGGCAGAGTGCGCGCGATCGGCGACACCGAAGCTCCGTTCGGACCCACGCCGAAGATCGCCAACCCGTCGCGCAAGCCCGTTGAACCCGATGCACCCGCGAGGATGCCGGCCGTGCCGTTCACCGCACCCGGGAAGAGATTCGGGAACAGTTTCGACGTGTAGCCGACGCTGCCGCGGTGGTCCGCGAAACCGACCAGGTGCGCTCCCGCTCCGCCCGCGATCGCCGTCCCGGCGATCGACTCGAAGACGTACTGGACCGCAAAATTCGAACCGATGAGGATCGGGCGGCCCGCGATCGAGCGCGGAACCGCATTCGGTACGTTGTGCGGAGTCGCGGACCCAGCGAGCAGCCGCGTGGTCGTCGGCATGTCAAAACCAAGCGGAAAACTGCCCGAAATCACGTTCAATGCCGCGGCGCGGAGAGCCATGTCGACGCGAAAGAGGTTGTTGCCGAGGACTGTCGAGAAGCCATCGCAGTCGATCGTTCCGAAGTTGTCGGCGCGGAAGTGAACGGCTCCGTCCTCGTCGACAGCGCCCATCCCAAATTGCGCCAAGTTGCATCCGTCGGTCGCGCCGTTCGTCCCGGCGACGACGCGCGAGACATAGAGACGTGACGGACGATTCGGCGCGAAGTTCGCGATTCCGCCCGTGATCGCACCGAGCGATGTGGGGCTCGGATCGCCGTCCGAGAACTCGCTCGCCGCGAATCCGAATTGAAAGCTAACCCCGGCCGGCGGCGCGACCGATCCGGGAACGGTGTTCCGCGTCGGATCGCCGTTCACGCCGAGACCCGGCGCGTTCCAGTTGGCGTACTGCGCGCGGAGAAACGGCATGTTCGCAGCGACGCGACGCGACAGCGCTTGCGCACCGAACTGGCCGTTGAAGAAGACCGGCGCGACGTTGCGCTGTTGGCTCGCCTTGGCGATGGGAGCGAGCGCGAAGGTGCGCCCGGAGCTCGATCGAAACGAGGTCAAGTCGACCACGTAGTCGTTGATCTGCTCCGCAACGGCGCGTGAATCGACGGCGTCGCCGGGTAGTCCGTTCGTGAGGGAGACGCTGTCCTGCGCACGCGCGGTCGCGGCGAGCGCCATGAGCGCGAGGAGATTCGTGGAGATGTGCATGGTGGTTCGAGAGTCGCTGGGTCCAAGGGGGTCGAGCCGGCCCGCATCATGATCCGAGGGGTCGTGAGTACGGGTTGTGCCTCGCACGATCGATCGGTCAGGTCAACCGCGGATCAGGGTCGGCACGCAAGCTCACGAATCCAGCGTATTCGCAGCGCGCGGTCCGAGCACGCGCCGGTCCGTGCCACGGCTCGGTGTCGGGGGCCGGCCCACTACGCCGAGGCCTGAATCGAGAGCTCGGGCTCGGCGCGGTGGTAGCGCGGGCCGACCCACGGTGCAGGGGCCTGACCGTTGCGACTCGGCCCGCGCCGCACCAGACTCCGCGATCATGTCCCCGTCTCCCGGCTCCCCCGCGCTCATCCTGATCCCCACCGCTGTCGAAGAGCGCCGCCTCGAGGACCACGGCGGATTCGACGCCGGTCTCGGCCTCGTGGCGTTGTGCGGATTCGGTCCGATCGCGGCCGCAGCGCGCACCGCGGAGTTGCTCGCGGCGCTGCGTCCGTCGCGCGTCGTGCTCGTGGGGATCGCGGGCACGTTCGATCCGGCGCTCTTGCCGATCGGCCGAGCGTTGGAGTTCGACGCCGTCGCCGTCGAAGGCATCGGCGCCGGCGAGGGCCGTGATCTGGCCGGCCCGGCGGCGCTGGGTTTCCCGCAATGGCCCGGTAGCGTGAGCGCGGAGGCGATCCACGATCGGATCGTGCTCGCCGCGAGCCGCATCCGCGACCCCGAACGCCTGCGTGATCCGTCGCGGACGGCACTCCTCCTGTCGACGTGCGCGGCGTCCGCATCAGCGGCCCAAGCGGCACTGCGCCGCGAGCGTTTCCCCGAGGCGTTGGCCGAAGACATGGAGGGCTTCGCGGTCGCGTTCGCGTGCGCCCTCGCCGGCGTTCCGTGTCACGTCGTGCGCGGGGTGTCGAACGTCGTGGGTGATCGCGATCCGGCACACTGGCGCATACCCGCCGCTCTCGCGGCGGCGCGTTTGTGCGCGCTCGACCTCCTGCGGCGCGGGAACCACCCGGCGTGAATGCGCGGCGCGTGCGGCTCGGAATCTCGCCCTGCCCCAACGACACGTTCGCGTTCCACGGTCTGCTCTCGGGCGCGGTACGGCCGCGCGGATTCGAACTCGCGATCGAGCTCGAGGACATCGAAGCGTTGAACGCGGGGTTCGCGAGCGAACGCTTCGACTCAGCCAAAGTGAGCTTCGCCGCCGCACTCGCGTGGGGGGAAGCGAGCGTGGTGCTGCGCACCGGTTCGGCTCTCGGATTCGGAGTCGGGCCACTCCTGCTCGCACGCCGCGGTGCACCCGCGCTGAAGGCTGGTTCCGGCGAGATCCGTGTGCTGTGCCCGGGCCAGCACACGACGGCGCACCTCCTCTACAGGCTATTTCACGGGGACGTCGGCCGCGTCGAGCACGTCGTTTTCGCGGAGATCCTCGGCGCTCTCGAGCGCGGTGAGGCCGACTACGGCGTGTGCATCCACGAGGGTCGCTTCACCTACGCGCGCTACGGGCTCGAGCTCGTCGAGGACTTGGGCGCAAGTTGGGAAACGCGAATGCAGGCACCGTTGCCGCTGGGCGGAATCGTGGCGCGGAAGAGTCTCGGTCCGGTCGTCATCGCCGAACTCGACGTTGCGATCCGAGCTAGCCTCGATCTCGCGCGCGCCGAGCCCGACGCGGCACTGGACACCATGCGTCGGCACGCGCAAGAACTCGACGACGCAGTGATCCAGGCTCACGTCGATCTCTACGTGAACGAATGGACGCGCGACCTCGGGCCTGTCGGCCTGAACGCGTTGCGCGTCCTGTCACACGCCGCGCGTGAAGCCGGTTTCGTCCCACGTCACTTGCCCGAGCTGACCGTCACGGTCGACGGCACGCCGTAGCGCAATTCGACGCACGAGGCCGGTCCGGTCGCGGGCCGCGTGATCACGAAGACGCGATCGTAGGCGTCGTCCGGCAGCATCGTGACGCCGCGATCGACGATCGTTCCGGCGAGTGTCACGCCGAGCAATTCGGCGACGCGCGGCACCGTGTTCGAATGCCCACACACGACAGCTAGGGATCCCGGCGCCAACGCGTCGAGCGCGGCCACGACGAGCTCCGACTTCGCGGCCGGCAACGATTCGCCCGCGAGGCCAAGGACCTTCGCGAGCGGCGCGACGGTCTCCTGGGTCCGCGCCAAATCGCTCGTGAAGAGCTTCGTCGCGCCGGCCTCCCCGAGTAGCCGCGCGAGCTCCTGCGCGCGCGCCGCGCCGACTTCGGAGAGCGAGGGATCGCGCGGATCCTTCGGCGACGCTTCCTTCTCACCGTGCCGCAGCAAGATCACCGTGCGCGACGGAACGGGCGGCGCGTCCTCGGCGCGCAGCGCGATGCCGATCGGTGCCAGGACGAGAGCGGCGAGAAGGATGAGGAACGCGAGCGGGAGACGCATCATGCCGACATCCCACGACCCGGAACCGGAGTACGCAACCATCCGCGCCTCGCTCGGGTCACGAAGCCTCGGCCCGGTCCCGGCACGGAACTGCGGTCACGCCACCGAGCCCGGGTAACGCAGCAGCGCTCGGGCAACGCAGGGCGAAGCTCGGGCAGCACAGACCGGAGCTCCGGCGAACAGCTCCGGCGAACCCAGAGCGGAGCTCCGGCTGGCACAGAGCGGAGCTTGGCCATACGGAGCGCCGCTCCGGCGACACGGAGCGGAGCTCCAAGCGCCCTCAGCGGAGCTCCAGAATCACGCAGCGGAGTTCCACGAGCACCGGCGCCGAGTCCGACCGAAATGTCGACGCCCCGCGCGTGGCGGGGCGTCTGGGTGAAACGCGCCTCGGATCGAGACAAGTCCGCGCGAGGCGGCTCGTGGATCCGAGTGCGTTGCTGGGCCGCGGGGAGTACGCCCCGCGATCAGCGCCCCATCGGCGGCTTGGGCGGCGTCGGCGCAGGCGCCGGCTTCGCCCCGCCGGGAGCGCTCGGACCGCCGCCATCGCGGACCTCGAGCATCTCTTTGCGGATGTCTTGGGCGATGTTCTTGATGTCCATCATCGCCTTGCGCACGCGGGAGGTCGCGGCCTTGTTGCCGGCCTCGGCCTTCTCCACGTCCGGCCGAGCGTCGTTCACGGCCTTGACGAGGTTCTCGTAGTTCTGGCTCATCGTCCTGGTCTTCTCGGGTGCTGGGGGCCGCACGGGGCGTGCCCGAAGGGGTTCAGAAAGGGTCTGGATAGCCCTTCGAGGGCTCGGCGATCAAGCACGGGGCCGGAAGTCCGGCCGGGTGCAGGGCTCCGGACCTCTCGGCCCGGGCGGCGTAACCATCACCTCCGGGCTGGCTTGTGTCAACGCGCGAGATCGGCTGAACGCATTCCCGC
>JAYTBY010000021.1:0-11310 GCA_043736755.1 Planctomycetota bacterium
ACGAACTTCGCGGACGGGACACTAAAGACTAGCCCCGCAGGTTCGCAGTGCGAGAGCATGTGAATCGTGCACGGGTTCCGAGCGCCGAGGCACTCACGATCAACGCGGCGCGAGTCCCTCGAGCAGTTCGAGCTTCACGCCCTGCGTCAGCGCGTTGCGGTGTGCATTCACCAGTAGTCCGCTCGGGCGCAGCGTCGCGAGTTCCGCTGCCAGTTCGTCACGCACCTCGTCGAACGTCACCTTGCGGCGCTTCACCACCTGAAAAACAGCCCAGGAGTTGGCGTAGTCGAGCGGGTCGGTGATCCCACCCACCGCAAGGTTCGCGACGGCCGCCCCGAAACTCTCAGGGTACGCGTCAGCGCGGAAACGCTCGACGAGAAGGCCGCCACTCTCGCGCGTCGGCGCGTCGTCGCTGTACTCACGCGCGAGCTTCGCGAAGTCCTCGACCGCGCGCGCGCGACGGACGAGCTCGGCGGTGTTGGCGCGGCCGCGCTCGTGCGCAGCCACGAGTTCCCGGATGAGATCATCACGTGTCCAGTTGGGATCGACGGCATCGACCTTGTTCAGCACGACGATCCAACGCGCTTCGATGCGCTCCCCGTCCGGTCCGTATTGGCTCGCAAAGCGCTGCTTCACGTCCTCGGGTGTCACTTTCCGCTCGCGCAACAGGAGTTTCTCCGCGAGCAGATCCGTGCGTGTCCGCTCAGCCAGCGTGCGCACGAACGACTCCTCGGTCCGCCCACTCATCGCGAGGAACAGGTGCCACGACTCGCGCGTGCCCTTGTGACCCTCCGCGATGCGCGCTTCGAGTTGGATGCGCACGCGCGCGTCGATCTCGTCCTGAGTGACCGTGATCCCCACCTTTCGGGCCTCACGCTCGATCACGAAGTCCTCGAGGAAGCGCTGGATCATCGACTCGCCCTGGACGCCGACGAGCCACCGCGCGAACACCCCACGACCGACTGGCTCGCCGTCGACCAAGAGCACGGGTTGGTTCGGACCCGCGAGCTCGGAGTCGCCCGCGTCCTCGTACATCGCGGGCAGGATGCGAACCTGCGCGGACTCGCGGATGCGCTCGAGGACCATCGCCACTTCGTCCGGCTCGGGGCCCTTCTTCTCCAGACGCTCACGCAACGTGCCGCGCACGGATTCGAGCGGCGTCTCGCGCACGGCTTCCACCCGAACGATCCACCACCCACCGCGCGCGAACAGCGGCTCGGACACCGCACCGACGGGGAGCTTCTCGAGTTCGTCCATGAAACTCGACGGCCATCCGTAGTGCGCGAAACCGCGCGGAGGCACGCCGCGAGAATCGCGCGTCTCGGGATCGTCGCTGGTCTCGCGCGCAACGCGTCCGAAGTCCTCGCCGGCGACGATACGCGCTCGGGCAGCGAGTGATTTCTCGCGACCCGCCGTCATGACTTTATCGCGACCTGCGTTCCACTCGTCGCGCGACTGCCCGGTCTCGGACGGCACGACGACGAGGATCTTTGTCATCGACAGGTCGTACTTTCGACCCTTGCGCCCGAATTCGAATTCCCAATCGCGCTCGATCTTTTGCTCCGGGACGACCCGGTCGATGGCGACCATCTTTTCGACGAGGACGTGCGGACGAACTTCGATTTCGCGTTGGAGCCGCACAGCAGCTTCCGTGCGACGCGTGCGCTCGAGTTCCGCGAGCCAATCGCTCCTCCGACCGAGGAACGCCTTCTCGATGCGCTCGGCGATATCGGCCTCGACTCGACGCGCGCACTCCTCCTCGGTCACCTCGACACCGAGATCGCGCGCCTCGCGTTCGACGGCGACGTACTCGCGCCCGAAGATGCGCGCCTGGCGTTCACCGACGTTCAGGACGAGCCAGCGCGCGTAGGCCTCGGCGGGGACCGCGATGCCATCGATGAGCAACGCGGGCGGCCGCGCCGCTTGGGCCGGCGCATCCAAGGGGGCCTGTGTGGATGCAATCACCTCGCTGGAAAGGAGCCCCGCGAGGAGCCCGCAAGCGACGCAGAGTCGGATCATGGGTCGAGTATGGCATTCCGATCGCACGACGGGAGTCACTGCGGCTCGAGTTTGCCGGGTCGACGAATCCAGCACGCGGGATCCATGCGAAACTTCACGGGGCCGCAGGCCCTCATCGAGCCCCATGAACCCGACCCGCACTCCTCCTCTTTGCCGCTCAGGCTTGCGTATCGATCTCGGTCTCCGCTGGCGAGGTCTCGATCGGCGCTAGCCGCGACAACACGATGTATTCCGAGTCCGGCTCCGAGAGCAACGGCGCGGGCGCCTACTTCTTCGCTGGATCGAACGGCTTCGGCCAAGTCCGTCGCGCGCTGCTGCGCTTCGACGTCGCCGGTGCACTGCCGGCCGGCTCGACGATCACGCAGGTCGAGCTGACGCTGTACATGTCGCGGACGAATGCAGGTCTTCGAGATGTCCGCCTCCATCGCGCACTCGCTGATTGGGGCGAGGGCACATCCAATGCCCCAGGCGAGGAAGGTGCCGGGACCGGGGCCATGACGAACGACGCCACCAGGTCTCGGCGCTTTTGGAATACGGTGTCGTGGACGACTCCAGGGGGAGACTTCGATCCAACGATCAGCGCGACGACACCGGTCGATCAGATCGGGACGTACGTGTGGAGCAGTCCCCTTCTCGTGGCTGACGCCCAGAGTTGGCTCGACGCCTTGGCTACGAACTTCGGTTGGCTCGTGAAGAACGTGAACGAGGACGACGTTCCCACGGCAAAGCGCTTCGATTCGCGACAGAATCCGGTTTCCACTCAGCGACCGATCCTGCGCCTCTTCTTCGATCCGCCGTGCACGGCGTCCGCGGCGAACTACTGCGTGGGAGCGCCCAACTCGACCGGCCTCGGGGCCGTGATCGGCTGGAGCGGATCCCTCTCAGTCGGAGCGAACGCGTTCGCGCTCACTTGCACTCGAATGTCGCCGAATTCCTCGCACATCTACTACTTCGGCCGGACGCAGTCGCAAGCACCGTTCGGCGACGGATTCCGCTGCATCACGGGCTCGGTCTCGCGTCTGAATCCGCCCCAAGTCGCGACGCCGGGTGGAACGTCCTCTCGCTATGTCGATCTGACGACGATCCCGGCCGTGGGGAACATCACCGTCGGCTCGACGCGGTACTTCCAGTGCTGGTACCGCAACCCAGCGGGCGGTGGCGCGGGCTTCAATCTCTCGAACGGACTCGGCGCGACCTTTTGCAATTGAAGGGCGACGGCGCACGAGCGCGTTGACCTGCTGCGCGCGGCGGAGATGATGCGCGGCGATGGAAGCTCGCAGAGACGGGTTCGCGTGCGGCGCGCGGCCCGAACGAGTCAGCCGAGGATTCGTCGCGGTCGCGCTGCTCCTCTTGGTTGCGGCGACAGCTTGGTTCCGTGTCGAACTAGCGGTCGGTGACTCGGAGTTCGACACCCAGAGCCCCCACGGATTGCTGAAGAGCGACCCGGCGTTGCTCTACTCGCTGCTCGAGCGCATCGTCGAAGCGGGCGGCTCGATCCCGGCGGACTTCGCGCACGACACGCGACTCGAGCACCCGGACACGATCGATATCGCGGCGCGTTTCCCGCTCGCGATGCTGCAAGTCACGGCGTGGGCACACATCCTTCTCGGCCGATCCCAAGGACTGCACCTGACTGCGACCTGGGTCGCGGCGCTCGCGATGGCGCTCGCACTCGTCGGCGTCTACTTGCTGGCGCGCGAGGTGTCGGGATCGCGCGCCCTTGGGCTCCTCGCGGCGTTGCTTGCGGCCGCTACACCCGCGATCCACCGCACCGTCGGATTCGTACTCGTCGACGAGGACGCGTTCTGGCCGCTCTTCGCTGTGCATCTCGGCCTCGCGGCGCGCGCGGCCCGCGTGCGCAGTCCCGCGTCGCTGCTCCTCGCCGGCATGTCCGCCGCGACGGCGTTCGCGACCTGGCACGCGGCTTCGTTCTTCCTCGCGCTCGAAGCGCTTGTCTTCCTCGTCGGATTCGCGTGGAAGGGCGCGAACCCGCTCGCCGTTCGCGGTGGATTCCTCGTTGCGCTGCCGCTCTGCGTCGCGGCGCTCGCGGTTCCGTTCCTGCGCGCGACCGACGCCGTGTTGTCGCTGCCCGTGGCCGTCGCGGTCGGACTCGCGGTCGCTGGGCGAATGCGCGGCCCGCGCAGCGCGCGCGCAGTCGGCATCGGGGTCACGCTCGGAATCATCGCGATCGGCGCCTGGGTCACCGAGGGTGCCCACGCGCACGTTTTCGCGCTGCTCCTCGCGAAGATCGAGCACCTGGGCATTCGCCCTCCGAGCGCCGAGGGACTGTCCGCCGATGTGCGTCTCATGTGGCAAGGCCCGTTCGAGACGCCGAGTTTCGTGCACGCGGCGAGCCTGTTGTCGCTAGCCGGAATCCTGGGCCTGACCGCCGCGATCTACGCCCTCGTGCGCCGCACAGCGCACGGCACGACGACGCTACTCATCGCTCTTTTCGCGACCTCCTTGCTCGCAGCCTGGCTCGCCGAGCGTGCGCTCGTACTTCCCGCGGTGCTCGCACCTGCACTCGCGGCGCTGCTCGGTTCACGTTTGCATCGCGGCGCGTGGATCCTCGGCACAGCGTGCTGCATCCAGCTCGCGCTCTGCGCAACGTGGGCCGCGAACCACTCGAACCCTTGGTATCACGCACCCGTTCAGCGACAGGCCGAGCTCCGTTGGCTGCTCGGGGCAGTCGCCCAGCACGTCCCGGCGAACGAAGCGATCGCTGCCGACTTCATGAGCGGACCGGCGATCCTCGCGAAGACGGGCAACAGAATCGTCATCTCACCGAAGTGGGAAGCGCGCGAACCGCGTCGACGTGCGGCCGACTTCCTCGACGCATTCCACCACGATTCGCCCGAGGAATTCAGGCGTTTGCTGGTCGATCGCTACCGCGTGCGTTGGCTCGTCGTGGATCGGTTCACGCTTCAATACCTCGCACATTGGTCCGCGGGCCTGCCGCCGGACTCCTTCGATCCGCGGCCTGGAACGGCTGCGGCGGCACTGCTCGCACAAGACGACGCCGCGTTGCGCGCGATCCCCGGCTACGAACTCGTCGCACGCAGCCCCACGACGATTCGAATGCCGAGCGGGCAACCGTCGGACTTCTACCGACTGTTCCGGCTCACGGAGTGACGCACGACGCGCAGGTGTCGATGCCGACGATTCAGTCGTCGGCGACTCGGTGCCTGCGAAAAAAATCACAGACGACGCGACCCGGAAGCGGCGCCACTCGTTTCTGAGAGGCCGTAGGCTCGATTTCTTCGCGGCCTCTCAGCCCGCCGTCGTCTCGGTCATCGCCTCGCGGCTCTTGCTCGCTGCGTTCGATGCCGTGCCCGTCTTGTGGCCCGGGTCGACCCACGAGCGCGACACTTCTTGTCGCGGGAACAGCTTCTTTTCGACGCGGTTGTAGAGGTCGAACGCGCGCGCTTCCCATCGTCCGCTCGGGAATCCACCGATCAATTCGCCACTCGCCAATCGCTTCTGCGCGCGCTTCTCCCAGAACCCGCGCTTGCCGCGCGCGAGCCCGTAATCGAGCGTCACGTAATGCTGGTACATCTTGCGCGCCAGCGCGACCTCGGGCGGGATCTTGCCCGGCCAAGTCTCCTCGAGGTGGTACTCACCGATCGAGCCCCATTCCTCGAGCTTTTGAGGCGGTTGATATCCGAGACTGATCGCCTCGTCCCACATCGCCGTGCCCGGGATCGGCCGATACGGCCACACTGTCGGACGCGCGAGCGGCGCTGCGACGTGCAGGCGTCGGCACTGATCGATCGTCGCGAGCATCGAATCGCGCTCTTCGCCCGGGTACCCGATGATGTATGTGACGGACGCGCAGATCCCGCGCTTGTCCATCTCCACCGCGGCATCGACGTTGTCGTTGCCGTGAATCGGCTTGCCGATCTTCTTCATCATCTCGTCGGTGCCGGCTTCCGCGCCGATCTCGGCGATGTACATGCCGGATTCCGCGAGCAGATCGAGAGCCTCGGGGTCCTTCTTCTTTGCCTCGAGGATCGTGTGCGTCTCGATGAACGCGTTCCAATAGAACGGCAACTTGCGCTCGATCTTGCCCTTGGCGAAGTCCTTGAAGCGCTTGCGCAAGACGCCGAAGTTCGCGTCGTGGAAGCGCACGACGTCGAAGCCCCAACGCTCGTGCAAGCCTTGCAGATCGTCGAGCATCCGCTCGGCGGGGATCGCCTTCCAACGACGATCCGTCACGATCGGTGAGCAGCAGAACGTGCACGGCTCGGGGCAGCCGTAGCTCGAGAAGTACGTGATCCCGAAGTAGGGCTTCCGATCTCCCATCGCCGGCGGCGTCGGCATGCGCAAGACGTCCCGGTGGGACTTCGCGCGCAGTTGAGCCTGCTTGTACGGCTCGATGTCGATCATGTGCCACGGGCAGTCGAGCAGTTGGTCCCAACCGGCAGCTATGCGCTTCTCAGTTTTCACGATCATCCCGTCGCGCAGCAGCGCGAGTCCGGGGATGTCGTCGAGCTTCTCACCCGCATCGATCGCTTTCACGACGTCGCGGAACGTGAGCTCGCCCTGACCGCACACGACGGCGTCGTAGAGACCGCTGCCAAGTTGCAGGTCCGGTCGCACGCTCGCGAACCATCCGCCGATGATCTTCGGCAACGTGGGAAAGCGCGCTTGGACGCGCTTCGTGCACGCCAGCCCGTCCGTGACCATGAAGCCGAGGATCCCCGTGGTCGCGTACATCATCGCGCCCTCGCAGGCCTCGACGACGCGCCGGTGGGCTTCGTCGGCCGTGTACAGGCTCCCGTCGACGATCACGACGTCGTAGCCGTCGTAGAGCGGCCAGGCCGAGATGGTGAGCATCTCGAGCGGGAGCATGTCCTTGCTCGACGGCAGGCCCAGGCTCTCGTCCACCTGCTGAGGCTGGTAGAGGACGATCTTCTTCTTGCGCCCGATCATGGATGTGGAGGTCTCGGTGCGTTTCGCGGGAGTCAGGGCGGTCGGGTACGAACTTGGAGTCTACCCCCGAACCTCACGTACGGTGGAGGTTCCAAAGGTCCGCGACGAGTTCATCGGCCGTTCCGTGCCGCGCGCCGCAGTCCACCCCACGCTGCTGCCTGCCGCAGGGCCGCGATCAGGTTGGCTGGGCTGGCGCGACCCGTTCCGGCCAAATCGAAGGCCGTCCCGTGCACCGGGCTGATGCGCAGGTACGGCAGTCCAAGGATCACGGTGATCCCGCCGTCCGCGGACAGGAGCTTGATCGGAATGAAGGCCTGGTCGTGGTAGAGCGCGAGGACGCCGTCGTAGCGGCCGCGCGAGCCTTGGAAGAAGACCGAGTCCGGTGAGACAGGCCCGGTGACATCGATCCCGGCCGCGCATGCAGCGCGGACGGCCGGCGCCAAGAGTTCGTCGTCCTCACGCCCCAGCAGCCCGTTCTCACCCGCATGCGGATTGAGTCCGGCGAGCGCGAGTCGCGGGCGTTCGAACCCGAAGCCTCGGAGCCCCTCGTCGAGGAGGCGCAAGTGATCGAGCACTCCCTCCGTCGTGATCCGCGCGATCGCCGTGACGAGCGGCATGTGGCGCGTGAGAAGGAGGACGCGCAGGTCGCCCGCGATCGCGAGCATCTCGTAGCGCGTCGCCCCACACCAACGACCCAAGAGTTCCGTCTGACCCTCGACGCGCTCGCCCGCGAGGTGGAGCGCTTCCTTGCTGACCGGCCCGGTCACGAGTGCGTCGAATGTGCCGTCGAGCGCGAGCTCGTGCCCGGCGCGCAACGCGTTCAGCGCCGCGCGTCCGGCGGACTCTTGCACGCGACCGAGCTCCCACGGACCGGTGATCGCCGTGTCGATCCAGCCGTGCGTCCACGCCTCGCGAACGGCGCGTGCTTCGAGGCGCGCGACCGCGGGGGGACGCAGACTTGCTGGCCCGAGGACCACGATCCGCGCGACCTGCGCGAGCTCGCGGTCGGCTAGCGCGGCAAGCGCGATTTCAGGGCCGATTCCCGCGGGATCTCCGCAGGAGAGGCCGACGAGAGGCAACGCGGGCGACGTGGACATCGGCGCCAGAGTCTATCCGCGCGATGCGACCGCGCGCCGCGTTCCCAGAGCCGGAGCGCGGCGCGCGGAGAGGAGGCCAGTCTTCAGGACGGAAGGGAGAAGGTCAGCAGAAGCGACCCGTGCTGGCGTGCATCGCCGCACGCGACGGCTGGTGCCGCTGCGTCAGCACCCGCACGCGACGGTCAGTGTCGCTGCGTCAGCACCCGCACGCGGCGGTCAGCGCCGCTGCGTCAGCACCACACGCGGCGGTCAGTGCCGCTGCGTCAGCACTACACGCGGCGGTCAGCGCCGCTGCGTCAGCACTACGGCGTCGAAGCTCGCGTGCGCGCGTACCGACGTCGAACCTTGCGACGTCGAGATGCCCGCCAGGACCGGAGCCTGATCGAGCAGACCATTCGCTTCGAACTGCGCGATCGGGAGTTCGTACACGTAGGTCCACGTGCTGAGCGCCTGTCCGTTCCAGGCCGCCCCTGAGCGCAGGATCGACGCGCCTTGCGGCACGACGACGCCGACACGCAAGTTCGCGGCCTGGAATCCGTTGCGATCGAAGCCGACTTGGGCGTCGCCGAGGAACACGAGCCGCAGCTCGCCGTTCGACATCGGTTGGGCCAAGACTCGTCGATCGCCGCGCGCGAACACGGCGTTCGAGAGGACTTCGTCGACCGAGCCTTGGATGTACAGCGAGGGGCGCGTGATGCGTGCCGCGCGCAGAACGACGAGCGTGTCCCCGGCACCACTGATCGGGAGCGTCCCCACCGTTTCGTCGTCACCGCCGCCGCCGGCGCTGGTCGATTCGGAGGAGGAATCGCCATCGAGGCCCGGCGCGTTGGGGTCGTTGACGCTCGTGAGGAATCCCGCCGCGAACAAGAGCAGCGCGGTCGCAAGCAGACTCGAGGCGCTCCGGCTCAGAACGTTACTACCGCTCAGGGCATCAGCCCGGCTCTGGACACTAGTCCGGCTCTCGACACTAGTCCGGCTCTGGACATTACTGCCGAGATTCTCTGCGTGCTCGATTTGAAGGCTATTCATCATGTCAGGACTCCTCGGGGCGGCCGTCTGCCGATTCGGTGCCCATGCTCCCCGACGACGCGTTGCCAAGCGGCGCGTCGCCCGAAAGTGCCCCGGGCACAAAGAAAAGTTCAGGGACCGTGGCGACGAGCGACTCGGCGAAGCCGGGTTGCGCGTCGATGGCCTCCCGCAGTCGTGGCGAGCGCGCAAAGAGCTCGGCCACCTCGGAAGCCCGGTCGGGATGTCGATCCAAGAGCGCACGGAAGTAACCGAGTGACCGCGTCCGGTTGCGCGTCAATGCGTAGACCATGCCCAAGTTGAACCTGGCGACGAAGAACCGGTCGTCCTCGTCCGCCAGACCGCTGATCGTGACCCAGCGCCAGCACGCGATCGCCTTGCGGTAGTTCTTCTCGGACGAGTGCAGTCGGCCGAGCTGGATCGCCGCGTGGCCGCGGTTGGCCGGGCTCATCGCGGTCTGGAAAATGCGCCGGTACTCCTCGGCGGCGGTCAGGCGCCGGCCCTCGTGTCCGTGCAGGAACGCGAGGTAGAGGTGCGCCTCCTCGTGCGAGGAATCGGTCGAGATCGCCTCCTCGAGCAGCCGCCGACCCTTCTCGAGCGGGCTCTCGATCTTCTCGAGCTTGCCGTTCAGCATCGCGCGCGCGCGCTTCCAATCGAGGCCGCCCGCACTCGTCTTGCCGTCGAGGAGAACGCCGTCCACGAAGCCGCGGCCGCGCGTCTGGACGTCGCCGACGGAAACGGCGGTTTCAAAGACCTTTTCGCGGTAGCCGGGGTCGATCGAGGCCAGCACGTAGGCCTTGCCCAACTGGTAGAAAACCGTCGCCAGGCGATGGACGAGGTCGATGCCCTCGACCTTGGCCGAGAGCTCCGAGCCGGTCAGCATCGCGATGCGTGCGAAGAGTCTGTCCGGTGAGGCGACGTCCTTGTGCAAGCGCACTTGACTGCGCACATCATCGAAGAAGCCGCGGCAGCACGTGCAGGCTTCCAAGTGGACCATGGCTCGACCGGCTGCGGTCTCGTCGGCCTCCCCGTCGACCATGGCCGACAGATCGACCTGGAAGTTCGTGCACACGTCGTGCTCGTCGTGGTTCGACATCTCAAAGTCCATCGTTCGACCTCCGCGAGGTCCCGCTCGCTTGATCCTCGCCGTCCCCGATATCCAAGTCTTCGCCCGCGTTCACTTCGTGCGCGTCCAATCGCGGCGCACGCACGGTGCGTCGACCGGTCGTTGCGCGCTGAGTCTCAGGATCCCGCGCCGGTCGGCACTCGGCCGACAAACCCTCGAACACGCGCTTCATCGCGCGGTGAATTTTTCGGCGTGCGCGGAAGATGACCATCTTCAGGTTCTCCAGCTTGATCCCGAGTCCCTCGGCGGCGGCTCGGTAGCTCGATCCCTCGACTTCGACCAGATGCAGGGCGGCGCGCTCGCGCTCGGAGAGCATCCCGTAGAAGTGGAGATAGAGGTGCAGGTAGGTCAGGTAGACACGCGTGCACTCCTCCTGGCTCTCGGCTTCGATCGCTCCGACCAAGGGGCTGGCTGACGGCACAGCGGGTTGGACGAGCAGTTCGTCGGCGACGACTTGGTTCTTCGTCGCGCGCCCGAGGCTGCGCAGGTGCTTGAGCACCGTGTTGCGCACGATCATCGCCGACCACACGCGGAACGCGTCTTCGCGCTGAGCATCGAAGCGATGCGGGTAGCGGTAGATGTTGAAGAACACTTCCTGCAAGACGTCGCGCGGATCCGAGCGACTGGCGAAGCGCCGCAGGCGACCGGCGACCTGGAGAAGAATGTGGTCCGCGTTGAGCTCGTAGAGCAACCCGAAGGTCGCGCGACCGCTACGCGCGCGGAACGACTCCATGAGTCGCGTCGAGACCGCGTCACGCAAACTCTCGAGTTCCCGCGTCTCATCCTCCGCGAGCGCGAGGCAGAGCGCGTGCTCCTCCCCCGTCAACTCGGGGGCCAAGTCCGCCAAGCGCGCCTGCAAGCGGGCGCGTGTCGCCTCGCCGGTCGGAGCGAGGCCGTGGGGATCGGTCACCTGCATGGAGCCGTGCGCCGGGTTGGTCGAAGGCCGGTTCTCGCAGGGGCGAGAGTCGGTTCGACGGGTTCGTGGGGAGAGGTTCGAGGCTCGACCCCGTCGACGACGGAGTTGCTCCTCAAGGGCAAGTCTAGACGGTTCCCGACAGCCGGTAACCCACTTCGAACGGAGAGTTTTCGCGAGTCCTTCACGGGGCGCAG
>JAYTBY010000022.1:0-5046 GCA_043736755.1 Planctomycetota bacterium
CGAGGCACCGCCCCATGATCTCCACGTTCCTCCGTCTCCTGCCGCTCCTCCTCCTCGCTGTCCCCGTGCGAGCCGAAGTCCCCGGCGCGACTTTCGCGCTGAACCGGCTCGGTAACCACGTCGAAGGCAACGCATTCCCGCGCAAGGATGGCGTTTACTTCTCCGGTGGACCGCACGGATCGTGCACGGCACAAGGACTCAGCGCCGGCATCTGGTGCTTCCAGGTCACGGACCCGGCCGGAACCGTGCTGCTCACGACCGATCCGATTGCGCAACGATCCGTCCGCGTCGCGGGCGGAGTCATCGTCGAGTACCTCGGCACGACGCGCGCTTCGAGCCTCGTGGGTCCGTGCGGCGCGCTCAACGTGCGGCTCGCGCCGTTCGCGGTGACGCCTTACCCGATCGGTGAGTACAAGATCTGGCTCACGCGGATCGAGGACTACGACCCGCAAGGATCGAACCTGTTCGGCTTCGACCCCGCGCTCAGCAAGAGCGACAACTTCCGCGTCAACACGCAGGGTCCGCAGACCATCCTGCGCGGTCACAAGTTCTACGACTACGACGAGGACGGTGTGTGGAACGAGGCCCTCGAACCGCTCGAGGTCGCCATCGGCGGCTGGCGCGTCGAACTCAGGCGCGACGGTGTGCTCGACGGAGTGACGTACACGGATCAGGACGGCTGGTATCAGTTCATTCGCGATCGCGACGCGAGCACGTTCGAGATCCGCGAGATCTCGCCCAACGGCTTCGTGAACGACGCAACGCCGGGCGCGACGTGGCTCGCGACGACGCCGCGCACGGGCAACGCATCCACGACGGCTGAGTACGTCGCGGGGCCTCGGTTCGGCAACCTCCGCTACGAACTGACGCCGCTCGTCGGCCGCACTCCGGACTTCTGGGCTCAGAACAACGGCAACGAAGGTGCGGACTCGCCCGAAGCTCTGTTGGGGGCCTGCGACCCCGACTGGCGCTTCGCGCTCAACACGCGGAACGGGGCGCCGGTCAACCTGCGCAAACCGATCTCCAACGACACCCCGAACTTGTCGATCTTCACGGTCCCCATCTCGCCGCAGACCTTCACGGCGGCGTTCGCGCGGTGGCGCACCTACGCGAACCGGAATCCGCACGATCACGCCGGTTTCCTGCTGTCGCGCGAAGTCGGCGCAACGCTCCTCAGCATCAGCTGTGGCTACATGCAGGGCGACATCCTGATCGACCGCCTCGGCGACGGTGTCCTCGTCTCACTCGATGACATGCTCACCGGCGTCATCGGCCTGCTGTCCGAGGTCGGCGCCGGACTCACGGGCCCGAACGATCCCTTCCAGGACCTGCGCATGCGGATGCAGATGTGCACGAACGAGTTCGGCTCGATCAACAACACGGGCTCGCCGTCGGCGCCGCAGATCGTCTACTCGCGCAGCATGGAAGCTGGGTCCTTCGCTTCTCCATACTGAGCGAGGTTCTGACCAGCGACCCGGGCTCGAATCGACAGCGGAGTTGTGCGGCGAGATCGTGCCCTTGTTCGCAGATTCTTCGGGGTGTGACGCACGCGGAAAGCGCGTGAAGTCAGCGCGCCTCCACGCGCTCGAGCGTCGCACCGCTCGGCACCGCTCGGCCCGTGACGGTCACGGACTGCGCGCGACGAGGCGCACGCCCTGGCTGCTCGCGAAGCGGTCCTGACTCGCCTCGCCGCGACTCGTCGTGCGGAACACCGCGCCGACGGAAGTGCCCCAGTGCCCGCCGTGTTTGCGAAAAACCGGCGGATCGCTGTTCTCGACCAGATCGCGCAGCCACTCCTCGCGTGAACCGGCCATGTCGAGCACGCCGAAGGGTGACTCGTCGCGCGGCTCGAAGCCGCCGGGTGCGTCGAGGAGGAAGCCGTCCTGCCTCACGAGGCAGACCGTGAGCGAAGGGTCGAAGCGGTCGCCCCAGGGGAACGCGCGTCCATCGACGCCGCGCGCGGCCTTCTCCCACTCAGCCTCCGAGGGCAAGTCATAGCGCCACGGTTCGCCACTCGCCTCGGCGCGTGCGTTGCGCCAGGCGAGATAGTCGCGCACGTCCGTCCAGCAGAGGCCCAGCACGGGCGACTCGGCCGAGGTTCTCGTGTAGACGTCCCACGTGTAGCCAGCGTTCGCGTCCTTGCGCGCCATGACGCGATCGTCCTGCGGCAAGTAGAGGTGCTCTCCCGGTGGAGTCGCCGCGATCCGCTCGAGCGTGACGGGGTCGTTCACGAACTCGTACCACTCGCGATTCGTGAGCTCCTTCCGCGCCACGAAGTAGCTCGGAAGTTCCACCGTGCGGCCCTCCCGTGGCCGAAATGCTTGTGGATCGCCGCCCGAGAAGAACGGCCCGGCCGGAATATGGACGAAGCCTTCAGGGACGCTCCCCTCACGGAGCAATTCGACGTGAACCGAGGCGGTTTTGCGGCGCTCGACGACGAAGAGGAAGCGCTGGGGTTCGAAACCTTCGTGTCGGACGAAGAGCAAGTACGAGCCGGGGTCCATCGCGTGCTCCTGCTTCGCCGCGATGCGCTGACGATCCGCGAAGACGAGCGGGTAGGCGGTCGGCTCGCACGTGAGTCCACTGCGCACTCCCGCTGGAACTTCGATCGTGACGAGTTCCCCGCGACGCAGGCAGTCGATGCGCGTCGGCGTCGCGACACCGGCGTGGATCAGATCCAGAGGCGAACCGACGCTGATCTCGCGCGGATCGCACTCCACAGTCCTGGCGTGACCCTCGAACGTCACGCGGGGCGGCACGCCGTCCTTCATCGGCGAGTGCACGAACCACTCGAAGCGGCTCGAGATCGCGGTGTCGTTCACCGCGGTGATCCGGCTCAGCGGCTCGACGCCGTGAAGTGCGAGGCAACTCTCAGGCCTCACCTCACGGAGGAGGAGCGATTCTGCGGCGGGCACACCCTGGAAACGGAGCACGAGATCGCCCGCGGTGATCCCGTGCTGCTCGGCGACCGAGCCGGGCTCCACGGTCTCCACGACCAGGCTCGGATCGCCGGGCTCGAAGTCCGCCGGCCACGCGGGCTCGCGGGCGTGGCCGATCCCTTTCGTGGGCACGGGGACCAGCCGCGGAATCACTCGTCCGGGACGTAGAGACTCATGGCCTTCGAAGCGGAAGAGATAGCACTCGGCCTGCTCGGGCACGACGGAGAGCGACATGCTCCCACGCCCGAGCAGTTCGCCGCGATGCTCCCCGGTCACGTCGTAGAGCTCGACGGCCGTGCTCATCGCGGCCGCGCGGACCGCGTCGCGACTCCGCAGCGCTTCCCGCCAACGCTCCATGTAGAAAGCCGCGAGAGCGCTGTTCGTTTCCACGCTCGCTCCGCCCCACGGAGCCTCGAGCCGTAGCGCGCGCTCGAGCGCTTGGGAGCGCGCAAGCAACATTCGTTCGGCTTCGAGTTTCCGCGTGTAGAGCTCGGTCTCCCGTTTCGCGAAGTCGATGCGTGTCTCTTCGTCGGCGTAGCGCGCGAGAACCGTCGATTCGGACTTGAGGAGTTCGGCACCGAGTTCGTCGATTTCCGTGCGCGCTCGTGCGTACTTCGTGCGCAGATCCGAGGCCTCTACGCGCGCCGCAGCCGCGCTCGTGAGCGCCTTCTTGCGCTCGGCCTCGCGCTCCGCTTCGAGTTGGCTGCGTTCGACGCGCGACTTCAGCTCGAGCACCTCGGCCGATTCGGGATCGAGCTCCAGCGCCTTCGCGACGGCGACCGTCGCGCCGATGTAGTCCGCGGAGGCGAGCCCCTCGGCGGCCGACTTCAGGTGCTCGCGCAGATCGGCGCGTCGCTGCACGGCGCGCGCGACGACGAACCCCAGCGCGAACAGGACGAACACTGCGCCCGCCGCGGAGCTCACTGCCGGGCCCGGATTGCGGCGCGCCCATTTCCTGATCCGCGTGATCCGTCCCACGGCCTTCGCCTGGATCGGCTCGAACGAGCGGACCCGGCGCAGATCCTCGGCCAGCGCTTCCGCGGTCGCATAGCGACGGTTCTGATCGCGATCCATCGCGACCTCGATCACCGTAGCGAGGTCCACGGGGATGCGGGGATTCACGCTGCGCGGACTGCGCGGCGCACCGTTCAGGATCTCGTTGAAGAGCGCGTCGAACGACGCGGTGACGAACGGACGTCGCAGTGTGAGGCATTCGAACAGCGTGACGCCGAGCGCATACACATCCGAGCGACGGTCCACGACGCCGCGCGTCGCGACGATCTGCTCGGGGGCCATGTAAGCCGGCGTTCCGAGGATCTGACCCGATTGCGTCAGCGCTTGGCCTTCGCTCTCGAGGTCGCGCGCGAGACCGAAGTCGAGGAGCACGGGCTGCCCTTCGCCCGTCACCATGATGTTCGCGGGCTTGATGTCGCGGTGGACGAGCCCAGCTTCGTGCGCGACATGCAACGCTCGCGCCGCGCTCTCGACGAGGCGCAAGACGTCTTCGAGGCCACCCTTCTTGCCGCCGGCGATCGTGATCGTCTCGGATCCCTTGCCGCGCGATCCACCCTCGAGGCTGGATTCGTCGCGGGCCTTCTCGACGAGCGAGGCCAGCGTCGTGCCGCGCACGTACTGCATCGCGATGTAGGGCAAGCCATCGACCTCGCCGACGTCGCGCACCCCGCAGATCCCAGGATGCTCGAGCTTCGACGTGATCTGCGCCTCGCGCCGAAATCGATCGCGCACGGCCTGCGACTGCGCGCCCGCGCCCGTCAGGACTTTGAGCGCGACTTTGCGCTGGAACTCGGAGTGCTCCGCGAGGAAGACGATGCCCTGAGCGCCTCGCCCGAGCTCCTCGAGCAGGAGGTACGGCCCGAATCGACGGGGCTCGCCGAGGGGCGAATCGACGGGCGTGCCGGTAGTCAAGGCGCGAACAGGATAGCCTCTGAGCGATGCGGTCCGTGGATGTTGGAACCAAATTGATCCATCCACTATCGGGTAGGCGCCCGCGTTGCCGAGGGCGCCTCCCACAGAACCGTACTTGTGCTGTTCACATACGGCTCGTCAGGCCCGACGGTTTTCACCCCGCCGGGCGGCCGGTTCTCGA
>JAYTBY010000023.1:0-2303 GCA_043736755.1 Planctomycetota bacterium
GGTTGACC
This sequence comes from Planctomycetota bacterium, assembly GCA_043736755.1. Classification (GTDB taxonomy): domain Bacteria; phylum Planctomycetota; class UBA1135; order UBA1135; genus JAEUHZ01. The sequence goes on from JAYTBY010000023.1 coordinate 9, forward strand.
CTCGGAATCGACGACGCGACCGGTGATCGACAGCGGAGCGCCGCCCAATTCGAGACGGAATTCCTCGGTCGGCGCGCTGCGTTCGAGTTCCTCGAGCGCAGGCAGTTCGAGCCGTGCTGGCAACCGATCTTCGTGGATGGCGCGCAGGACGAGAGGCACCATTTGTCCGAGACCTCGTCCGTCGTGCGTCCTGCGTTGCCAGGCTTCGAGTGAACTTCGCAGGACGGGCAACTCGAAACGCCCTGCATCCCCGCTCTTCACGCTCGCGTCCGCGATGCCGATCGTCGCGCGCGAAACACCCTCGCCGTCGGCATCGACGACGCGGCCGCGCAAGAGGATCGAGCCCGCTTCGGGCCCCGGCAACACGATGACGATGTCGGCGACTGGTCCGTCGGCAATCTCCACCAACTTGTGACGATGATTCTCCGCATGCGCCGTCATCGACGCTTCCGCGTCCGGCGCGGAAGCGATGACGAACCGTCCCTGTGCATCGGTGCGCGCATCGAAGCCGATCTCGACGGGCCCGCGCATCACTTCTCCGAGCTCGCGACGCACCGCTTCGGCGACATGGTGTGCGACCGTCGCGTTCTCGACCGGCGCCCCGTTCGCATCGACGACCGACCCCGAAATCGCGCGAGATCGTGCCACGATCACGCACAACTCGCCGCGCGCGTCCTGCAGATCACTTTGCGTCGCGAAGGCCGTTTCCCAACCGTTCCCGCGCGCAAGCACGTAACCGCGCTCGTCGCCGGAGACTCGAAATCGACCGCGTGCATCGCTGGTCAACGTCCGGCCGTCGACGACGATTGGCTCGCGACTCCAACCGTTCACGAGCTCCAATCCCGCGACCGGTCGACGCTCGAGATCGAGCACGATTCCATCGCGAAACGTCTCGACGGCGGCGACGGGCTCGGGCGTGGCGGCCTCGACCGCCGACACGCGCGCCTCGGCTACTGACTCACGCGGCGCTTCGGGTTCGACGCGGTCGTGCGCGCGTGCGAGCACGGGCACAACCGCCGCCACCAACGATTCCGAGCGCGGCAAGACATCACCGTCGCGCGTCGCGATCCACGCGGCCGTTCCACACACGACGAGCGCCAGAACCGCGGCGATCTTCTGCTTGGCATCCATGGCGAGCGTCGTGAGGGTCGTCGTGACGAGCGGCGTGCTCGCCATCGGGTTCGAAAGGAACGGAGCCGCGCTGGATGGATCGCCAGCGAGCGGCAGGAACGCCGCGATCCACGCACTGCGATCACCGCCGTGCTCGCGATCGAAACGCTTGCGCAACGCGTCGAGGCCGCGCGCGAGCCGCGTCTTCACCGTGTCGACCGGCACACCGTCGCGCGCTGCGATCTCGCGCGGCGCGAGCCCGTCGTAGTAACGCGCCCAAACGGCCGAACGGCTCGGCTCGGGCAGCTCGCGAACCGCCGCGAGCAGGCGCGCCTGCGCGGACGCAGCGTCCTCGATCGGATCCGAACCTCCAGCGCGCTCGTGTCGCGCGACTTCGCGTTCGCGTTGCTCACGACCCGAGTTCTCGCGCGCGTCGTCCCGCGCGAAGTTGCGCATCACGGTGGCGAGCCAACGCCGCGGCGGCGTGCTCTCACTCGGCGGGTTACGCAGCGCGGCGAGCCAAGCACGCTGCACCAAGTCCTCCGCGCGATCCGGATCGCGCACGAGGCTCCGCGCCAACGCCTTCGCCCAACCCGCTTGGGCCAGCAACGCGTCGAGGTCTCGCGGGGTCGTGTCCATCGCTTACGGTCTAACCGACGGAGCGGAATCGGGATCGATGTCGCGCTTTCTCGAAACTTGCGGCGCGCGTCAGGGACGGACAATCGTCAGCCCTTTGGGCGCGGGGACGATGGGAACTCGCGCGACCTCGACGTCTTCGCGGAAGAACACCGCGGTCAGGTCACCCTCCATGACACTGAAGACGTCGGAGCGGCCGTCGGAGAGCGACTCGCGGTGCGAGGCTTTGCGCCCACCACGCCCGCCGGTCCTCGCGACGGTCGAAGTCGATGTGTAGAGGCGCATCCGACTCGAGCGCGCGTCGTGGATCTCGAATGCCTTCGCGAACCCGGGATTCGCGCTCGAAACGACTTGGATCGCGCACCACCGACCCAGCGTGATCGTCACGTCGTCGAGCGGGTCGTCGGGTCTCGGCTCGAAGACCGCCTCGCGCGAATCGAGGCGCGCAGCGATCTCGTCGACGTCCCCGCGGATGCTCTCGAACTCGAAGACCCCGTCCGCACCGGTGCGGATCTCCGGAGTGACGAAACCGAACCTGCCCGACTGGTC
>JAYTBY010000024.1:0-2302 GCA_043736755.1 Planctomycetota bacterium
TGGTGCGGTCTTCGGCGACGGACTGCGCTGCGCTGGCGGAACGGTCGTGCGACTCGGCACACGCACGAACTTCGGCCACGCATCGGAATACCCCGGAGCGGGCGATCCGACGGTCAGCGTGCGCGGCGGCGTCCTCGTGCCCGGCACGCGCGTCTACCAGACATGGTTCCGTGACCCAGCGACCTTCTGTACGAGCGCCACCTTCGGCCTCACGAACGCGCTGACCGTCGTGTGGCGTTCGTGAAGCACGTGAACCGGCCGACCTTGGTCGACGGGTTCGATCGCTGACATTCGTACGAGTCCCGGTCGTCGCTCGTTCAAGACTTCCGTCGCGACGAATACGTCATCACGAGCACTTCACGGCCGTCGATCGTGTCGTACATCTCGTGCTCCATCGCGCCGTCGGCCTTCTTCCAACTCTTCATCCGATACGGCCGCGTGCCCGCGATGTCCTTCATCGTCCCCGTCATGTTCGTCGCGCCATCGGCGCCCTTCGTGCCGCGCGCTTCGACCCACCACGTCGAGCTCGTGTCCATCCACAGCGATGTGTACTCCTTCGTCGAGTTGTCGAAGCCGAGGAACAAGAGGCCGTTCATCGGCAGGCCCATCATCTCCATGGCGTGCTCCTCCATGAGGTAGCGACCGCCGAGGACCGGCTTCGACGTGACGACGCCCTGCGCTGTGGTCCAGTCCGCATCCGGACTCATGCGGTACTTGTAGTCGACCGTCCAAGTCCCGGCGTGTGCCATGAGATCTGCGTGCGCGGCGCTTGGTGTCGCCATCTCCATCATCCGGGCCATGGCTTCGTCCGCGCTCATCGTGGGCGAATGCGCTGCCGTGCCGGTGCTCGCCTGTTCGGAAGCGTCCGATCCGTCCCGCGCATGATTCGTGGAACCGCAAGCCGTCAGTGCGGCGAAGAACAGCGCGCCGAGTCCAGCGGCGGGGGTCAATCGAATCGTCATGGTCGTCCTCGGGATCCGTGGGGGGGCGCGAGCGGCTTTGGAAGAGCGCGAAGCATCCGCGGCGGCGGCTGTCCCTTGCAAGCGACCTCGCGTCGGATTGCAATGCACGGCCCCTCGGGGGAGCGGATCGGTGCTGGTGTGCCGCCCGGCCTTCAAAGCCGGTTGGGCTTCGTGAACAGCGGGGCCGGTGGGTTCGATTCCCATGCGCTCCCGCCACTTCCCGTCTCGTCCGCCCCTCGCCCTTCCGCGTGAAAAGACCCAGCAGCGTTCCGGCCACTTCGCGCCCAGCCTCCAAGGGCGCAGTACCCGCCGCCGCCCCCCAACCCAGACCTACGGAACGCTCGCCGCGCATGACCGACTCCTTCAAGGACATCGTGAAGCTCGAGGCGGATCTGTGGGCGGCCGCCGACAACCTCCGCGCGAATTCGAAGCTCACGTCGAGCGACTACTTCATGCCGGTGCTCGGTGTGATCTTCCTGCGGCACGCAGCAAATCGGTTCGACGCGGCGGCTCGGCAGATCGCCGAGGACCAAGCGGCGGGCCGGATGCCGAAGCGCAAGCTCCTGCCCGAGGACTACATCCGCCGCCGCGCGCTCTTCCTGCCCGAGACCGCGCGGTACGACTGGATCTTGCAGCAGGCCGCCACGAGCGGGAGCGATCTGCCGAAGCTGGTGATCGCCGCGATGTCGGCGATCGAGGACGCGTTCGAGCCGCTGAAGAACGTGCTGCCGAAGGACTACGGCATCTTCGAGGCCAAGGTTCTCGAAGACCTGATGCGCCAGTTCAACAGCGAGCAGATTCAGCAGGCAACGGGGGACGTCTTCGGGCGGATTTACGAGTACTTCTTGGCCAAGTTCTCGATCCAGAAGGCGCACGACAACGGGGAGTTTTTCACTCCGTCGTCCATCGTCCAGATGATCGTGAACGTCATCGAGCCCCATCGCGGCACAGTCTTCGATCCGGCCTGTGGCTCTGGCGGCATGTTCGTGCAGTCCAGCCACTTCATCGAGAGCGAGGGCGGCGACGCGGCGGAGAAGGCCGTGTTCTACGGGCAGGAGAAGAACCGCGACACGATCCGCATCGCGAAGATGAACCTCGCCGTCCACGGCCTGGAGGGCAAGATCGCCGAGGCAATCACCTACTACCAGGACGAGCACACACTCGCGGGCAAGTGCGACTTCGTGATGGCGAACCCGCCGTTCAACGTCGACCTCGTCGATGCGGAGCGGATCAAGAAGGACCCGCGCCTGCCGTTCGGTCTCCCCGGCGTGAACAAGGAGAAGAAGGTCGGCAACGGCAACTACCTCTGGATCTCGTACTTCTGGAGCTACCTGAACCCG
>JAYTBY010000025.1:0-2302 GCA_043736755.1 Planctomycetota bacterium
TCGCCCATCCCGTCCGAGCCGTTGCCCGTGTTGTAACGCACGTTGAGCCAGTGGCCGTTCTCATGGCTGACGACCGTCGAGTACGCCGTGTTGACGCACGATCCACCGGGGAGGAAATAGTTCGTCGAGCCGCCGTCGAAGTAGGCATTGCACGAGTCGTTGATGTTGACGTTCGCCGACATGACGAAGTCGGCCGTCGCATCCGTCGGCACGATCGAGCGCACGAAGTCGCGCAGCAGGTTCACGTGATGGAACGCGTTCGCCTGCGCCGTGACCTGGGCGCTCGAGGTCGGGTTCATCGTCAACGTGTTGTTCTGGTTCGGCGGAATCGTCTGCGTCAGCGAGTACTCGGTTCCCGCTGAATTCTGGACGTTGTTGTGAGTCCCCGTGAAACGCGCGGTCACTTGTAGAGACGTGTTCACGCTCGGAAAGACGAAGTTCCCGCTCGCGTCCGTGCGCACGGTTCCGGCCGAACTCGTGACGTCGAGGTAGCGCATCGTCGTCGCGACCTCGGGATTCGAGGCCAAGTCGGGCGCGAAACCCGGGGTCACGAACGCACGCACGGTCCCGCGCACTTCGAAGTCGTGCACGGTGCGCTCGGTGTCGAGGACCAAGCCGTCGTGAGCGCCGATCCAGTACACGCGTCCGTGGGGAACAGCGCCTTCGGTTCGATGGCCGACTTCGACGCGCCACGCGAGCGCTCCGCCGCCCGCTCGCGTGATCTCGAGCACGGCGTCGGACGCGTCCGTGGCGACCGCATGCTCGTCGGATTCGAAGGCGGCGAGAGCGACCTGGAACGCGCGCTCCGGCGGAACAGTGGGCGCGAGGTCCAAGCGCGACGACTGGGACACGCCCTGCGCATGGAGCGAGAGCAGCCGGCCACGAGAATCGAACAGGCAGTTCAGCGACCCGGCGTGAACGGTGATCCCGCGGACCTCTTGCGCGAAGTTCACGGCGATCTTGTCCGTGCTCCCGATCTGTGCGAGCGGCAGGAAGTGCACGCCTTCGAGCGTGAGATCGTCCGCCGCGATGCCGTGCATCGCGACGGTCGCCGCGACGGACTCGAGCGCGAGCGCCACGAAATCACCGTCCTCGACCGGGACGCGTGACGGCGCGGACGAGCCGCCGTAGAGGTACTCCAACCGACCCGTGTTCGCGTCGAGAACCGCGCCCCAAGACGATCCGTGTCGCTCGCGCCAGACTTCGAGCGCACTCGCGACCTTTCCGCGTTCCGAATCGGCAGGGGTCGCCTGTGCGTGCACGGGGGACGCGAGCGCGAGGGTGAGGAGTGCGGTGGAGAGTCGTGTCATGGGGGGCGTGCCGTATCCGAGGCGAGGCCGAATCGGGCTCGAATCTCCAGTATGCGCGAGGGTTCTCTCCACGGGCACCGGGAACCTTGCGGTTCGGCGGATAGAGTTCGGCTGGCCCCGATCCAGATCAGAAAGTGACCTCCACGTGACCCGTTTCGCCTACGTCGTTTTCGGTGCCGGCCGCCAAGGCACCGCCGCAGTCCACGATCTCGTCCGACACTGCGAGGCGCGGGACGTCCTCGTCGTGGAGCCCGACAAGGCGCGGCTCGCGGCAGCGAAAGCGCGGCTAGCGAAGCTCCTCGGCACGCGCTCGAAAGCGCTGCGATTCGCTACGTCCGCGCCGGATCCCGACCTCGCAGTAGCGGATGTCGTGCTCTCGTGCGCGCCGTACTCGGCGAACGTCGAACTCACGCGCCGATCCATCGCAGCAGGAACGGCGTTCTGCGATCTCGGCGGCAACCCGGAAACGGTGTCGGCGCAGGAGAAGCTGGCCGCGCGCTCGAAAGTCCCGGTCGTGCCCGACTGCGGCGTTTCACCAGGGATTTCGAACGTCCTCGCGGTCCACTGCGCCAAGGTCCACGGCTGCGACGAAGTGCGCGTGCGCTGCGGTGGCCTTCCGCTCGAACGCCCCGATCCGACGCTCAATCCGCTCGGATATCGGCTCGTTTTCAGCCCCTGGGGCCTGATCAGCGAGTACTCCGGCGAGGTGCCGGCGCTGCGCGGTGGAAAGCTCGTGCAGGAGCCGGCTCTCCACTCGATCGAACGTTTCGACGAAGGCCTCGAGTGCGCGCCGACGTCGAACAACTCGCCGCAGGTCGTGCGCTTTCTCGCCGCGTGCGGCGTGCGCGACTACGACTACCGCACGATTCGCTACGACGGACACTGGGCGCTCGTGCGCGGATGGCGGTCGCTGGGCTACCTCGCCGGCGACGAAGCGCGCGATCGCGAGCTCGCTGCGCGCCTCGCGGCCGATCCGGTGCTCGCGTACGACC